>CAKKRO010000121.1 GCA_919902625.1 Nitrosomonadaceae bacterium | reverse complement strand
GAGGGCGGAAGAACTGTGGGCGCTGGCGTTGTTGCAAAGATTATTGAGTGATTTTAGAAGGTTATTAAAGAGTAAAGATTCAATAAACTAAAAATTGTTGAATTTATAAACTCGAGGTTGAGTATATGCAAAACCAGAAAATTAGAATTCGTCTTAAAGCCTTCGATTATCGATTGATAGATAAATCGGCACTCGAAATTGTTGAAACTGCAAAAAGAACGGGGGCCGTTGTTAAAGGGCCTGTGCCATTACCAACACGAATTGAACGATTTGATGTGTTACGTTCACCTCATGTGAATAAAACATCGCGTGATCAATTTGAAATTAGAACACATTTACGTTTGATGGATATCATTGATCCAACAGATAAAACAGTGGATGCGCTAATGAAGCTGGATTTGCCAGCTGGCGTGGATGTTGAAATTAAATTATAAAATTATCCTGTTTCATGACAAGAAAGCTAAGTGGAATAAATAGCTTTCATATTGAGAAATATAAAATAATTAAATAAACTCCTTTAAAAAGGAATGAAAATGAGTTTAGGACTAATCGGTCGTAAGATCGGTATGACGCGTATTTTTACAGAAAATGGCGAAAGTCTGCCAGTTACGGTTATTGATGTATCAAATAATCGTGTGACACAGATTAAAAAAACTGAAACAGATGGTTATTCCGCAGCTCAGTTATCTTTTGGTAAAAAAAGAGCAAGTCGGGTAAATAAACCCACTGCCGGTCATTGTTCTAAAGCAGGTGTAGAAGCGGGAAGCATCTTAAGAGAATTTAGAGTCAATGAAGATGACGATCTTAAGCAACTGGAAACGGGTGTAGTAATAAATGTCGACATTTTTAAAGTTGGACAAAAAGTAGATGTATCTGGAGTGACAATAGGTAAAGGTTACGCAGGCGTTATAAAGCGCCACCATTTTTCTTCAAATAGAGCCAGTCATGGTAATTCAAAAGCACATAATAAACCTGGATCGATTGGAATGGCGCAAGACCCTGGACGAATCTTTCCAGGCAAACGTATGTCGGGGCATTTAGGAAATGTTAGAAGGACGACACAGAACCTTGAAATAATAAAAATTGATGGTGAGAGAAATTTACTATTAATTAAAGGTGCGATACCAGGTGCTAAAGGCGGAAACGTCATCGTGCGTCCAAGTATAAAAGCAACTAGTGCTAATCAATGAGCAGAAAAAATAGTAATAAGGTGAACAGGTAATGGAACTCAAGCTTATCGATAATAAGAATCAGAAAACAGATAATATTACTGTTTCTGACGAGCTTTTTAACAGAGATTACAATGAGGCGCTTGTTCATCAAGTTGTAACTTCATATTTATCTAATGCACGAGGTGCTACAAGAGCACAAAAAGGGCGGTCAGATGTGGCTAAATCGACACGGAAGCCGTGGAGACAAAAAGGTACAGGGCGTGCGCGTGTAGGAATGGCATCTAGTCCGCTTTGGCGCGGTGGTGGGAAAATTTTCCCGAATAGTCCTGATGAAAATTTTAGAAAAAAATTGAATAAGAAAATGTATCGTGCAGGTATTAGCGTCATTTTGTCACAGCTTATTCGCGATGATCGCTTACTGGTCACCGATACGTTTAGTGTCGATACGCATAAGACCAAAGCGTTATCAGATAAACTAAAAGACCTTGGATTAAATGAAGTTATGGTGGTAACGCACGAGATGGATGAGAATTTATATTTATCTTCTCGCAACATTCCGCGTATTGCTGTTGTTGAAGTGAAGAATGTTGATCCGGTTAGTCTTTTGAGATTTGAAAAAATACTAATTACAACCGAAGGATTGAAGAGATTTGAGGAACTTCTTTCATGAAAAATATTAACGTCAATCATGAGCGATTGTTAAAAATCATATTAGCGCCGTATGTATCTGAAAAAGCGACATTCTTGGGAGAGAAAAACAATCAAACTGTTTTTCGTGTAGCGACGGATGCGACTAAAAAAGAAATCAAGGCTGCTATTGAGTTATTGTGGAAAGAACAAAAGATAGAAGTAAAGAATGTCAGAACGATCAATGTAAAAGGCAAGCAAAAGAGATTTGGGCGTTTTGTGGGTCGCAGAAGTAATTGGAAAAAAGCAATAGTGAGTGTCAAGGATGGACAAGAATTGAGTTTTACTAATTTCTCAAATGCAGAGGCTAAATGATGGCACTTGTAAAATTAAGACCAACATCGCCGGGGCGCAGATCAGTTGTTAGGCTTGTCAATAAAGAATTACATAGAGGCGCACCCCATAAAAATTTAATAGAAAAGCAATCTAAAACCGCTGGTCGTAACAATTATGGGCGCATTACAACAAGACATCGTGGTGGTGGACATAAGCAGCACTATAGAATGATCGATTTTAAACGTGACAAAGTAGATATCACGGCGACTGTTGAACGCATTGAATACGATCCTAATAGGACAGCAAATATTGCTTTGGTTTGTTATAAAGATGGTGAAAGAAGATATATTATTGCACCCAAAGGGTTGACGGTAGGAATGCAAATCTGTAGCGGGAAGAATGCGCAGATTAAACCAGGGGATACCTTACCGCTTCGTAATATTCCCATGGGCACAGTAATTCACTGTATCGAATTATTGCCTGGAAAGGGGGCTCAGCTGGCACGCTCCGCAGGAACATCTGTTCAATTGCAGGCACGAGATGGAAATTACGCTCAACTTAAACTTCGTTCAGGTGAGATTCGCAAAGTTCATATCGATTGTCGTGCAACAATTGGAGAAGTCGGAAATGCAGAACATAATTTAAGATCTATCGGAAAAGCAGGTGCCGTTCGTTGGCGTGGAATTAGGCCTACCGTTCGGGGTGTTGCTATGAATCCAATAGATCATCCACATGGAGGCGGTGAAGGTAGAACGTCTGCTGGCCGGCATCCTGTAAGTCCATGGGGAACTCCAGCGAAGGGATACAGAACCAGAAACAATAAAAGAACGGAAGTAATGATAGTACGTCATCGATACTCAAGGAAAGGATAATAATTAAATGGCACGTTCAGTAAAAAAAGGACCTTTTGTTGATGCGCATTTAATGGCAAAAATTGAAAAGGCACGTGACACTAATGATAAAAGACCCATTAAAACATGGTCGAGGAGATCGACGATACTACCTGATTTTATTGGACTAACTGTGGCTGTTCATAATGGGAAACAGCATATACCAATTTTCGTGACTGAAAACATGGTGGGACATAAGTTTGGTGAATTTTCACTGACACGTACTTTTAAAGGCCATGCGGGCGATAAAAAAGCCGTTACGAAGCGATAGGAAATAATGATGGAAACAACTGCTATATTACGCGGCGTTCGATTATCGGCTCAGAAAGGACGCTTGGTTGCTGATCAGATCAGGGGACTATCTGTAGATAAGGCATTGAACCTTTTGGCATTTAGCCCCAAGAAAGGCGCAGGAATAATACGTAAGCTTTTAGAATCTGCTATTGCTAATGCTGAACACAATGATGGTGCTGATATTGATGAGCTTAAAGTTTCAACAATTTTTGTTGACCGGGGAACATCAATGAAACGAACGAGTGCTCGCGCAAAGGGACGTGGTAATAGAATTGTAAAGCCTACCTGTCACATATTGCTTACAGTTGGCGATAACGTTGGTCATACTAAATAAAGGCACTGATTAATATGGGTCAAAAAATACATCCAACCGGATTTCGCCTTTCAGTTCAGAGAAACTGGTTGTCTAAATGGTATGCAAACAGTAATAATTTTGCAACTATGCTGAACGAAGATATCAAAGTCCGGACATTTCTTAGTGATAGACTCAAGAATGCTTCTGTAGGAAAGATCTTGATCGAAAGACCATCTAAGAATGCAAGGATAACTATTTTTAGCTCACGCCCCGGTGTTGTTATTGGGAAAAAGGGCGAAGATATCGAAGTATTACGTGCCGAGCTTCAAAAAAGAATGGGGGTGCCTGTTCATGTAAATATTGAAGAAATACGAAAACCAGAGCTTGATGCACAATTGATAGCTGATAACATAGCCCAGCAATTAGAAAAAAGAATAATGTTTCGTCGTGCAATGAAGCGCGCTATGCAAAATGCAATGCGGCTTGGCGCTCAGGGAATTAAAATAATGAGCTCTGGTAGATTAAATGGAATTGAAATAGCGCGCACTGAATGGTATCGAGAAGGTAGAGTGCCCCTCCATACATTAAGAGCTGATCTTGACTATGGGACATCAGAGGCTAAAACTACCTACGGAATTATTGGTATAAAAGTATGGATATTTAAAGGCGAAGTACTTGGAAAAGGCGACCAAACCAGTCTTTCAACCCAAAATTTCTTAGATAGTGAGAAAAGGAAGCCTGCTAAAAAATCGGTCAATTCTTTTAATAAAACCGCTAATTTAAAGAGTCGGCAAGATTTTACTGATGATTCCGCTACGATAGACCTGAACGAAAGTAATGCAGATAATGTTGTACATGTAGATTCTGGAGATAAAAATGCTTCAACCAGCTAGAACAAAATTCCGGAAACAGCAAAAAGGCCGGAATACCGGTGTAGCAACACGGGGAGCAAAAGTAAGCTTTGGAGAATTTGGCCTCAAAGCAATAGGTAGGGGGCGTTTGACCGCGCGTCAAATAGAAGCGGCGCGTCGTGCTATGACAAGGCATATAAAAAGGGGTGGACGTATTTGGATCAGAATTTTTCCTGATAAACCAATATCGCATAAGCCAGCTGAAGTTAGAATGGGTAAAGGTAAGGGCAGTCCTGAATATTTTGTAGCGGAAATACAGCCTGGTAAAATGCTGTATGAGATGGACGGGGTTAATGAAGAACTGGCAAGAGAGGCATTCCGGTTAGCTGCTGCTAAGTTACCTATCAGGACAACGTTTACAATAAGGCAAATTGGTGGATAGTAATGAAAGCAAGTGAATTGAGAGAGAAGAATTTACCTGAATTAAATAAAGAACTTATTTCTTTATTAAAGGCTCATTTTGGATTGCGAATGCAATTAGCCACACAACAACTGTCCAATACAAAGCAACTAAAAATAATTCAAAGAGATATTGCAAGAGTAAAAACCGTTATAACTCAGAAATCAAACAATCATGATTAGTGAAAAAGTAAACCGTACTCTAAGCGGAAGAGTTACGAGTGATAAGATGGATAAGACTGTAACAGTGTTAGTGGAACGTAGAATAAAGCATCCTCTATATGGAAAATTTATTACACGTTCTAAAAAATATCATGCACATGATGATAACAATCAATTTTCAATGGGCGACATGGTATTGATCGAAGAATGTAGGCCTTTATCTAAAACAAAAAGCTGGAAGGCAATAAAATTATTATCAAATGAATTGAACAAATAAATCTAACCTGTAGCCAGTAGAAATAAATAAGCGTGGCGGTTGTTTATTAGCTTATTGGCATGTATAATTAAAGGTTTTGATTGTCTTCAAATATAGATAAAATTTGTATATGGGCTGAATTGGACAGATTTTACACTTTCTGGTCTCTGTGAATAAAAATTAGAAAAAGCGAAAAAAGAAATGATTCAAATGCAATCAATACTACGAGTGGCGGATAATACAGGTGCTCGATCAATTATGTGTATCAAGGTTCTTGGCGGGTCAAAAAGACAATATGCTGGCATTGGGGATATAATCAAAGTGAGTATTAAGGATGCGGCGCCAAGGGGTCGAGTTAAAAAAGGTGAAGTTTACAACGCGGTCGTTGTCCGTACAGCAAAAGGTGTTCGGAGAGTTGATGGATCTTTATTGAAATTTGATGAAAATGCAGCCGTATTATTAAACAATAAACTTGAGCCAATAGGAACGCGTATCTTTGGTCCTGTAACCAGAGAATTACGAAATGCTCGTTTTATGAAAATCGTATCATTAGCTCCAGAAGTTTTGTAGTTGTAAACAGGAAAGAATATGCGAAAGTTAAGAAAAGGTGATGATGTTATTATTATTGCCGGGAAAGATAAAGGTAAGCGAGGGACTATTGTTCGTGTGGATGGATCTGATCGCATTGTTGTCCAAGGTGTGAATTCTGTAAAAAAACATCAGAAGCCGAATCCAGCCAATGGAAGTGCTGGTGGAATAATTAATCAAGAGATGCCTATTCATATTTCTAATGTTGCAATTTACAATTTCACTTCGAAAAAATCTGATCGAATTGGATTTAAAGTTGATGCTGATAAAAATAAGATTCGCATATTTAGATCGACTGGCGAATTAATAGAATCATAATACCGGGAACAGAGGTTATGGCACGTTTACAAGAATATTATCGTAATACTGTTACTAAGCAGTTGATAGATCAATTTAAATATAATTCTTTAATGGAAGTTCCCCGTATCAGAAAAATCACACTTAATATCGGACTGGGCGAGGCAACTGCTGATAAGAAGATTGTTGAACATGCTCTTTCTGACATGAAAAAAATCTGTGGACAGCAGCCTGTAGTGACTAGAGCAAAAAAATCAATTGCAACTTTCAAGGTAAGAGAGGGCTATCCAATAGGCTGTATGGTAACGCTGCGTCGAGTTCGAATGTATGAATTCTTGGACCGTTTAATAACAATTGCTATACCCAGGATTCGTGATTTCCGCGGAATTCCAGGTAAGTCGTTTGACGGAAGAGGTAATTACAATATGGGTATAAAAGAACAGATTATTTTTCCTGAAATTGATTACGACAAAATTGATGCGCTGCGTGGCATGAATATTTCGATAACTACAACAGCCAAGAACGATATTGAAGCTAAGGCATTGTTGTCTGCTTTTAACTTTCCGTTCAAGAATTGAGGTTGAGATGGCTAAACTTTCTGTTATCAATAGAAATGTAAAAAGACAAAAGACTGTTCGTAAGTATGCAGAACAACGTTCAAACTTGAATAGAATAATGAATGATCGGACGCTAAGTGAAGATGACCGGTTTGATGCGCGTATAAAGTTGCAAAAATTGCCCAGAGATTCTAGTCCGGTTCGTTTGAGGAATAGATGTACGCTAACGGGCAGACCGCGTGGTGTTTATTCAAAATTTGGATTGGGAAGAAGTAAACTGAGGGATATTGCAATGAGCGGTAAGATACCTGGAATCATTAAAGCAAGCTGGTAACATAATCAATGACTATTTATTTAAAGAATAGTGGAAGATAGTATTTTCGATATTTCAATCTTATTAGGTGTTAATTATGAGTATGAGCGATCCAATTGCAGATATGTTAACTCGCATACGTAATGCGCAATTGGCAAAAAAAAGAATAGTTAAGATGCCAAGTTCGCGTATTAAATTGGCTATAGCAAATGTACTGAAAGATGAAGGATATATCGAGAATTACAATGCGAAAGAGCACGAAAACAAAAGTGTATTAGAAATTGCTCTTAAATATTATTCTGGAGCGCCGGTAATCGAAGATATAAAACGTATAAGTAAACCGGGTTTGAGAATATATAAACCAAGTAACGCGTTGCCAAGTATTATGAATGGATTGGGAATTGCTATCGTATCGACATCCAAAGGTGTGATGACAGGGCGCAAAGCCCGCGAAGCAGGCGTTGGTGGTGAGTTATTGTGTATAGTTGTTTAAAGGATTCTGCCAAATGTCACGAGTAAGTAATAACCCAATATCCATACCTTCCAATATTGAAATTAACATATCGCCGATAGGAATTTCTATTAAGGGGCCATTGGGAAGGTTGCAACAAACATTAACGAAAGATGTGGCGTTGGAGTTAATTGATAATGTTTTGAGGATTAAAGCGACTAACGAATCGAAGCATGCTAACGCTTTATCGGGAACGATTCGTGCGCTGGTGTCCAATATGGTGCATGGTGTCTCAATAGGATTCCAAAAAAAGCTGCTACTGGTTGGCGTAGGTTATCGTGCACAGGCTAATGCAAATAAAATTAACTTGGCATTAGGATTTTCACATCCAATCGATCACATTATTCCTAATGGAATTACAATTGAGACGCCGACACAAACGGAAATAATTATTAAAGGCATAGATAAACAAAAAGTAGGGCAAACTGCAGCGGAGATTCGTGCCTACAGAAAACCTGAGCCTTATAAAGGTAAAGGTGTGCGATATTCCGATGAAGTTATCATTCTCAAAGAAACGAAGAAAAAATAATTGAGATCAATATGCTGAATTTAAAAGAAAAAAGAATCAGACGTTCGAGAAAGACGCGGATTAAAATTGCTGAGTTAAATATAATACGATTATCAGTCCATCGTACTAATTTGCATATCTACGCACAGCTTATTGATGACCACAATAATAAAATAATTGCCTCTGCATCTACTTTAGAGCCGGAAGTTCGTAAGGAAATATCTTCTGGAGGCAACATGTTAGCTGCCACCCTCATAGGAAAAAGAATCGCGGAAAAAGGTAAAAAATGTGGAATATCAAGCATAGCCTTTGATAGAGCTGGTTATAAATACCATGGCCGAGTGAAGGCATTGGCAGATGCAGCACGAGAACATGGACTTAAATTCTAAATGAAGGTTTGAAGATGGCCAAAATTGGAAAGATGAATGCTAAAGCAGCCGGAACTGAGGAAAGTGGTGATGATCTGCGCGAAAAAATGGTTGCTATCAATAGAGTTACCAAAGTAGTAAAAGGTGGGCGTATCTTAGGGTTTGCAGCACTTACTGTTGTCGGAGATGGTGACGGTGGTGTAGGCATGGGTAAAGGTAAATCGCGCGAAGTACCCGTGGCTGTGCAGAAGGCAATGGATGAAGCGCGCAGAAAAATGATTAAAGTAAAACTGAAAGGTGGGACTATCTATCATCCGATTACTGGTTCACATGGGGCCGCTAAGGTATATATGCAACCAGCACCAGAAGGAACAGGAATTATTGCAGGCGGACCAATGCGAGCTATATTCGAGGTAATGGGAATGACCAATATACTTGCAAAATGCATTGGCTCGACTAATCCGTATAATGTTGTGAGAGCAACACTGAAGGGACTGAATTCCATGAGTACGCCAGCAAATATAGCAGCAAAGCGGGGGAAAACTGTAAAAGAGATACTTGGACAGGAATGATGGTTAATACTAAAAAGCAAAAAACAATTAAAGTAACCCTTGTAAAAAGCCTCATAGGAACGAAGCAATCTCATCGTGCGACTGTTCGAGGTCTTGGATTGCGAAAGCTAAATAGCTTCTCGATACTCGCAGATACACCTGAGACTCGTGGAATGATTCATAAAGTTGATTATCTTATAAAGTGTGATTAAAACGTATGTACTTGAATTCACTAAAACCTGCGATTGGTGCCAAAAAGAGTAAAATAAGAGTCGGCCGCGGCATAGGATCCGGATTTGGAAAAACATGTGGCCGTGGACATAAAGGACAGAAATCGAGAACTGGTGGTTTTCATAAAGTTGGCTTCGAAGGTGGTCAAATGCCAATTCAGCGACGCTTACCAAAACGAGGTTTTTCCATACTGAGTAGTCGCAAATATCCCCGATTAAGATTATCTGATTTACATGCTCTGCTGGAGACTGAAATTAATATTACAGTTTTGAAGAATAATAATATTATCCCTGGTAATACGAAGAAAGTGAAAATTTATAAATCAGGTGTCTGTGATAAAAAGATAAATCTGCAAGGTATTTTGGTTAGTAATGGTGTAAAAAAAGCAATAGAAACAATTGGTGGTACTATTTCATAGAAGTATAAGGAAATAAATTGGCTATAAAAGGAATGTTAAATAAACCCGTAGACAAATTCGCTGATCTAAAGCGACGTTTATGGTTTCTATTGCTTGCGCTGATTGTATATAGAATCGGCGCGCATGTGCCTGTTCCGGGGATAGATCCGATTGTATTGAAAGATTTATTTGAATCTCAAGAAAGTGGCGTGCTTGGCATGTTCAATATGTTTTCGGGAGGGGCGCTTTCAAGATTCTCAATTTTTGCGCTTGGCATTATGCCATATATTTCTGCATCTATTATTATGCAGTTAGGAACTGTAGCTGTTCCCTATCTTGAAGCGTTGAAAAAAGAAGGGGAAAGTGGAAGAAGAAAAATTACGCAATATACAAGATACGGAACTTTGGCATTGGCTCTTGTCCAAAGCTATGGAATATCGATTGCATTGCAATCACAAGCTGGATTAGTAATAAATCCAGGAGGTATGTTTATATTTACAACGGTAATTACATTAGTAACCGGAACTATATTTTTGATGTGGTTAGGGGAACAGATTACAGAGCGTGGCATAGGTAACGGAATTTCTCTAATAATTTTTGCTGGCATTGCTGCAGGATTGCCAAGCGCTATTGGTGGTACTTTAGATCTGGTGAGTACTGGATCAATGCACTTTTTAGTTGCGTTGGGTATTTTTATAGCGGCTGCTTTAGTTACCGGGTTTGTTGTTTTTGTAGAGAAGGGGCAAAGAAGAATACTTGTTAATTATGCAAAACGCCAAGTCGGCCGTAAAGTTTATGGCGGACAGAGTTCGCATTTGCCATTAAAACTTAATATGGCTGGTGTTATACCGCCTATTTTTGCATCGAGTATTATTTTATTTCCTGCGACTTTGGCAGGTTGGTTTGCAAGTGGCGAATCGATGATTTGGTTAAAGGATGTTAGTGCTGCTTTATCGCCAGGACAGCCTATCTATGTGATTCTATATGCTGTCATGATTATTTTCTTTTGTTTCTTTTATACCGCACTTGTTTTTAACCCAAAAGAAACTTCAGATAATCTTAAAAAGAGTGGAGCTTTTATACCTGGTATACGACCCGGAGATCAAACGACACGCTATATCGAAAGGATAATGTTACGCTTAACGCTGACTGGATCAATTTATGTAACGCTTGTTTGTTTATTACCTGAATTTTTGATTCTTAAGTGGAATGTGCCTTTTTATTTTGGCGGGACTTCCCTCTTAATCATAGTTATTGTGACTATGGATTTTATGTCGCAAGTGCAATCACATGTTATGTCATCACAATATGATAGCCTATTGAAAAAAACCAATTTCAAAGGCACTACCGGGCGATTATCAGCAAGATAAATTTAATTGAAATAGAGAGTTAATGGCCAAAGAAGAAACAATACAAATGCAAGGAGAGATTCTTGAAACACTCCCCAATGCTACATTCAGAGTTAAACTTGAGAACGGACATATTGTGTTGGGTCATATATCAGGGAAGATGCGTATGCATTATATAAGAATATTACCTGGGGATAAGGTTACAGTTGATCTAACGCCTTATGATCTGACGCGTGCAAGAATTACATTTCGTGCCAAATAATTTTTTTTGCATTTTGTGTGGCGGAGTAGAAATTTTGTTAAATAAAGGATTCTTCAAATGAAAGTAAATGCATCTGTAAAAAAATTCTGTAGAAATTGTAAAATAATTCGTCGAAATCGAGTTGTACGAGTGATATGTTCTGATCCTCGCCACAAACAACGACAAGGCTAAACTAACTCAATCTTAGCATAAACATAGGAAAATTAAATGGCGCGTATCGCTGGCGTAAATATTCCAAATCATCAGCATGTAGGTATTGCTCTTACAGCTATTTATGGTATTGGCAGATCAAGCTCTAAAAATATATGTAAATCAGTTGGCATTGAAACAGATAAGAAATTAAAAGATTTATCTGAAGAGCAGATTGATCAATTGCGTGATCATATTGCTAAGCTCACGATTGAAGGAGATTTGCGTCGAGAAATATCCATGAATATCAAGAGACTGATGGATCTTGGTTGCTATCGAGGTCTGCGGCATCGACGTGGACTTCCTGTACGGGGCCAGCGCACACGTACGAATGCTAGAACACGCAAAGGCCCACGTAAGGCTATTCGAGCGAGATAATTATCAAAATATTACATCTATTCAAATATAAATAAGGAATATTATTTCCATGGTTAAGGCAGTTTCGCGTGTTCGAAAGAAAATTAAAAAGAATGTGTCAGAAGGCATAGCACATATTCATGCTTCGTTTAACAATACTATAGTGACTATTACAGATAGACAGGGAAATGCGCTATCTTGGGCTACTTCTGGAGGGGCCGGTTTTAAAGGATCTCGAAAAAGCACTCCATTCGCAGCTCAGGTTGCTGCTGAGAATGCAAGTAAGGTAGCCATCGATTGTGGTGTCAGAAATCTGGAAGTAAGAATCAAAGGACCCGGACCTGGAAGAGACTCTGCTGTTCGAGCTTTGAATGCGGCTGGTTTTAAAATTACGAGTATTTCTGATGTGACACCTGTTCCGCACAATGGTTGTCGTCCACCAAAAAAACGTCGTATTTGAGGAGAATGCGTTGGCTAGAAATCTTGAACCGAAATGTAAGCAATGTCGACGAGAAGGCGAAAAGTTATTCTTAAAAGGCGAGAAATGTTTTACAGATAAATGTGCAATTGAAAGACGAAATTACCCTCCTGGACAACATGGACAGAAGAAAGGGAGGCTATCTGACTACGGTGGGCAGCTTCGTGAAAAACAGAAAATTAGAAAAATATATGGAATATTAGAAAGACAATTCCGTAATATTTATAAAGCGGCTGATAAGCACCGCGGTGTTACTGGTGATAACTTATTGCAATTACTTGAGAGCCGTCTTGATAATGTCGCATATCATATGGGTTTTGGTTCATCCCGTGCCGAAGCAAGACAAGTCGTAAGGCATAATTGTATTCTTGTGAATGGTCATCGTGTAAATATACCAGCCTATTTAGTTAAAGCTGGCGATACCATTGAAATTGCAAAAAATGCTAAAAACCAATTGCGTATTAAAACAGCATTAGAAGCTGCTGATAGTCGTAATTTCCCAACATGGATAGAAATGGATGTTAAAGGTATGAAAGGTACTTTTAAAGCGAAACCCGAACGATCAGAACTATCCGCAACAATTAATGAATCATTGGTTGTGGAATTATATTCTAAGTAATTAATTTTATTTATTGGCTTGCTTTACGCTAAAGGACATTACTATGCAAGGTAATGAATTATTAACACCACGTATTATTGATGTTCAAAACATATCACCATTACATGCTAAAGTTGTAATGGAGCCGTTCGAGAGAGGATATGGTCATACCTTAGGAAATGCGCTGCGACGAATACTTTTGTCATCCATGACGGGCTATGCTCCTACAGAGGTGAAAATAGCGGGTGTTGTTCACGAATACTCTGCACTGGATGGAGTGCAGGAAGATGTTGTTGATATTTTATTGAATATCAAGGGCATTGTATTAAAACTTCATAATAATAATGAAGCTATTCTGTCTTTGAAGAAGGTTGGTAAAGGTGTCGTAACAGCGAGTGATATTGAGATCGGCCACGATGTTGAAATCATGAATCCTGATCATGTGATTGCTCACTTAACGTCGGGTGGAAAGATTGATATCCAGCTGAAAGTTGAAAAGGGTCGAGGATATGTACCTGCTACTATCAGGAGAAATAAAGATTCTGATAAGAGCATCGGAACAATTTTATTAGACGCATCTTTCAGTCCTATTAGACGTGTTAGCTATACAGTAGAAAGTGCACGTGTTGAGCAAAGAACTGATCTTGATAAACTTATAATGGATCTTGAAACAAATGGTGTCGTTGAACCCGAAGAAGCAATACGCTATGCAGCGCGTGTTTTAGTTCAACAATTATCTGTTTTTGCTGATTTAGAGAGCACTCCTATACCTAAAGAACTACCACAGGTACCTCAAATAGATCCTATTCTATTACGACCTGTTGATGACTTGGAATTGACCGTGAGATCTGCTAATTGTCTTAAGGTTGAAAATATTTATTACATTGGTGATCTGATTCAACGAACAGAGGCTGAGTTATTGCGTACTCCAAATTTGGGAAGAAAGTCACTTAATGAAATAAAAGAAGTTCTGGCATCACGCGAGCTTACATTAGGAATGAAATTAGATAATTGGCCACCGGCAAATCTTGATAATATTGCGAAGGATTTAAATCATGCGCCACAATAATGCGTTAAGAAAATTAAACCGCTCAAGTAGTCATCGTACAGCTATGTTTCGAAACATGAGCAATTCATTGTTGCGACATGAAATTATTAAGACTACCTTGCCAAAGGCAAAAGAGCTGAGAAGATATGTCGAGCCTGTGATTACCTTAGGTAAAACCCCATCATTGTCTAATCGAAGATTGGCATTTAGCAGACTTCGTGATCGCGAAATTGTGACTAAACTATTTTCAGAATTAGGCCCTCGTTATGTAGCACGACCGGGGGGGTATTTAAGAATCTTAAAATATGGTTTCAGAAAGGGTGATAACGCTCCGATGGCACTAGTAGAACTTGTAGATAGACCAGAAGACAAGCAAGACTCGAAATCAGAATCAGTAAGAATTGAAGAATAAAGCGATTGTTTCGATTAACTTTCCATAAGTTCATTACTATTTTGGCAATTAAAATCACTTAAATCTGCTAATAGGATAAAAAATTTTAGTTTCTATATCCTATTAGTATGAATCAAACGGTATTTTCTATACTTCGCTTGTTAAGCGACGGAAATTTTCATTCCGGCGTGTCAATAGCCGAACAGCTTCAATGTTCACGTGCAACGATATCTAATACTCTAAGGTATATTGATACTTTTGGAATTGATATTGCCAAGCTTCGTGGACGTGGGTATCGATGGTGTAATCCAATATTATGGCTAAATCCAGATTCAATTCTCGGATATACTTCAATTAATCCGAATTATTTTGATCTAAAAGTTTTTGATTCTGTTGATTCGACAAATAACTGCCTTCTGAGTAATTTTGAAAATCGACAAATAAACAATGACTGTATATTTGTTGTCGCTGCCGAGTTGCAGACAAACGGGCGTGGTCGCTTAGGACGCACATGGCATACAGGATTGGGAGATAGCCTCACATTTTCCTTGAGATGGAGTTTTGAACAGGGGGTATCCGCACTGTCGGGCTTAAGTTTGGTTATTGGTATTGCAATAGTTCGCGTTCTTAAGTCTTTTTCTATAGACAATGTTAATCTTAAATGGCCTAATGATATTTTGTTTGATCATCGCAAATTAGCCGGTGTTTTAATCGAACTTCGTGGAGAAATACTTGGCCCTTCGCATGCTGTGATCGGTATTGGCATCAATTTTAATCTTTCCGAAATTGTTAAATCGTCTATTGAACAAAAAATTACAGATTTATCTCTTGTTACAGGGAAATGCCTAAATCGTAATTTGGTTTTAGGTGCATTACTTTCAGAATTACGAAATATTCTAATTGATTTTGGTAAATACGGCTTTGCATATTTTAAGAACGAATGGGCCGGTTATCACGCCTATGAAGGGGAAGCAATTCTTCTGACACTCCCTGACGGCTCTGTCATTGAGGGCGTTGTGGATGGTGTTAATGATGACGGATCAATTTGTTTGATAACAGCCTCAGGTGAGAACTCTTATAATGTAGGAGATATCTCCATACGTTTGAAATAGCAGAGAATATTTTATGTCTTATTTACTTGCGATTGATTCCGGCAATTCATATGTTAAATGGGGTTTGCACGATGGTAATCAGTGGCTTAAACAAGGTAAAGTTTTTTATGACACTGTGGGCTCATTAGAGAAAGAATTTGTTGATTTGCCAGTACCAACATCGATTGTTATTTCACATGTTGCACGTGCGGTAACACGAAATGAACTTAATAGATTAATTTCAATTTGGCCAATAACCAAACCTCAATGGATTACTACTCATACATCGCAATGTGGTGTTTATAACGGTTATTCAAATTCCAATCAACTAGGTAGTGATCGATGGGCTGCTTTAATTGCTGCCTGGAAAATTCAGTGTCGTGCTTGTTTAGTTATCAACGTGGGCACTGCCGTGACTGTTGATGTTCTTTCTGAGTCTGGAAAATTCTTGGGGGGTATTATTTTGCCCGGTATTCATTTGATGCTTAAAAGTCTTCAGGCAGGTACGCAATTGATTAATGTTGAAATGGGTGATTATGAGGATTTTCCTGTCAATACAAATGATGCAATCCAGAGTGGTGTGATGCAATGTCTGTTAGGCGCTATTGACCGCATGTATAATTTACTCTTATTGCAACAGGATCACTTTGTCGGAAATTGCATCATCAGTGGCGGAGGTGCTTCTATATTGGTACCTTTTATCAAGTTTCCGATTAACGTTGTTGATAATCTGGTATTGGAAGGACTTGTTATAATCGCTGCTGATACGCTATCAAATAAAAAGACCGCTATTTCATAAAATACCTATGTCTCGATTCCAAAATGTTACATTTTATACATCAGTAAATGATGCTCGAGATTTACCGTTGCACTCAGGCATTGAAGTTGCTTTTGCTGGACGGTCCAATGCTGGGAAATCAAGTGCTATTAATACACTGACAAATAGAAACCGCTTGGCTTTTGTTAGTAAAACACCGGGACGTACTCAGCAAATTAATTTCTTTCAGTTGAATACAGAACATTTCTTTGTTGATTTGCCAGGGTATGGATATGCTAAAGTTCCCTATTCCGTTCGTCAATACTGGGAGAAATTATTAAGTGATTACCTGCAGACACGTGAATCACTCAAAGGTCTAGTATTAATAATGGATATTCGTCATCCACTTAAATCCTTAGATATCCAGATGCTTGATTGGTTTGCACCAACTGGAAAGGCAATTCATATTTTACTAACAAAAGCTGATAAGCTGAGCAGACAACAGGCAAATATCACTTTAAAGGAAGTAACCTTATATTTAAGGAAAGCTTATCCGCAATGTAGTGTTCAATTATTTTCCAGCCTGGCAGCTACTGGTGTTGAAGATGCAACAATTGTCATTAATGAATGGCTTAAAACTAATTAAGTCATAGATCAGTTGTTTTTTAGGGCACACAAAATAAAAAAACCCCCGGTTAAAGGGGAGTAAAACCGGGGGGAACCGCCTTAATATCACTTAAGGCCCTGCCTTAGGGAGGAAAGACAGGGGACGATCAGAATGTCCTTTCATAAGAGGGTATAATTATTGAATAAGTTCCCGAATAGATTTGTTTTATTAGTTTTTATTTTTCATTTTCTAATTATTAATTATGCTTTCTCATAGCCGATTTCCTCAAAGAAGAATGCGACGTATGCGTCGTGATAAGTTTTCGCGTCGTCTTGTACAAGAAGCTCATCTTCGGATAGATGATCTGATTTACCCAGTTTTTGTACTAGATGGAAAAAATCGTATTGAAAATGTCGCATCCATGCCAGGTGTGGTGAGGCAAAGCGCTGACGTCTTAATGACTCAAGCGGAAAAATGTTTACGGCTTGGCATTCCCGCACTTGCTATTTTTCCCGTTATTGATACGCAACTTAAAAATCTTACAGCCGATGAGGCCTATAATCCTGAAGGATTAGTACCAAGAGTAGTCAGACAATTAAAGGAGTATTTTCCTGAATTGGGAGTAATTACCGATATAGCATTAGATCCTTATACAAGCCATGGTCAAGACGGTTTAATTGATCAGTCCGGTTATGTCATGAATGACGAAACAGTAAGTGTGCTTTGTCAGCAAGCCTTGGTACATGCTCAAGCTGGTGCTGATGTTGTGGCGCCATCAGATATGATGGATGGACGTATTGCTGCAATCCGGAATATTCTGGATAGTAAGCAATTTATTCATACACGCATTCTGGCTTATTCGGCTAAATATGCTTCAAGTTTTTATGGGCCCTTTCGCGATGCAGTTGGGTCTGCGGCAAATCTAGGAGCGGGTGATAAATATACCTATCAAATGGATCCTGCAAATTCAGATGAAGCATTGTGGGAAGCTGGATTAGACTTGGATGAGGGGGCTGATATGGTAATGATCAAACCAGGGATGCCTTATCTGGATATCGTGCGCCGTGTGAAGGATCAGTATGGTGCTCCCACTTTTGTATACCAGGTTAGCGGTGAGTATGCCATGCTCAAAGCTTCAGCGATTAACGGATGGTTAAATGAAGAAGCTTGTGTATTGGAATCATTGCTTG
The DNA here is from genome assembly GCA_919902625.1 of Nitrosomonadaceae bacterium. Classification (GTDB taxonomy): domain Bacteria; phylum Pseudomonadota; class Gammaproteobacteria; order Burkholderiales; family Nitrosomonadaceae; genus Nitrosomonas. The sequence goes on along the minus strand of CAKKRO010000121.1, from coordinate 13,420 downwards.
CTTTTAAGCGTGCCGGTGCGGATGGGATCTTAACGTATTATGCAGTGGATGCCGCTAACTGGTTAAAGAAGAATTTATAAAATAGAATCTGATCTCAGAACAATTGATCTCTTAGATCTTTCGTGACTTTAGGTGCATGATCAATAAGGTTGTCAGAGAGAGGCGGAATTTGTTCATTAAAAAAGTATTCTGTGATATCTCCAGTCTGCTCTCTTAACCCTGTTGCCGAATTAATTCTTGTTGCATGAATGCCATTGGGAGGGGAGTATTCTGCCATTGGAACTTCTTTCAGGACAGGCCCCATATAGTCCATCCAGATGGGCAATGCAACACGGCCTCCCGTTTCGTTATTTCCTAATGATTTGGGTTCGTCATATCCTGTCCAGGCAATGGTGACTAAGTCTTTTTGAAAACCACAGAACCAGGCATCAACAAAATTACTGGTGCTGCCAGTTTTTCCTGCCAGATCAGTACGCCCTAGCTGTTTGGCTCTAACGGCAGTACCATGATTGATGACATCTTGCATCATATTTGTCATGATAAATGCATTCCGTGGATCAATGACGCGTTTGGCGCCATTCGAGATCGTAATGGGTTGGAATTGCTCGAGTATGTTGCCTTTTTCGTCTTCAATCCTTTTTATGAAGTACGGGGCAACACGAAAGCCGCCATTAGCAAAGACAGCATACCCTGCTGCCATTTGCATCGGAGTGACTGAACCGGAACCTAATGCCATGGGTAAATAGGGAGGATGGCGATTTGCATCAAAACCAAACCGGGTAATATAGTCTTGGGCATATTGTATGCCGATCGCTTGTAATATCCGGATAGATACAAGATTCTTTGATTTGACCAGCGCAGTACGCAGGCGCATAGGGCCATCAAATTTGCCATCGAAATTTCTTGGTTCCCATAATCGGCTACCCGTTTGAGCTGCGCTAAAGGAAAGTGGCGCATCGTTGATGATGGTGGCGGGAGTAAAGCCTTTCTCCAAGGCAGCAGAGTAAATAAAAGGTTTAAAGCTGGATCCAGGCTGGCGCCATGCCTGTGTAACGTGATTGAATTGATTCAAATGAAAATCAAATCCACCAATGAGTGCATGGATAGCACCATTATGGGGATCAAGAGAAACAAGCGCCGCTTCTATTTCTGGAAGTTGAACGATATGCCAATTATTTTTTTGATCTTTTTGTATACGAATTAATGCGCCGGGATTAATGTATCGTTTTCCAGCTTCTCTTTTGTCAGTCAGGAATCTTTGTGCAAATTTAAGCCCATCACCTGTGATTTCAATGATTTCCCCGCCTTTGCGATAGGCCTGTACCGTATTGGGTTTAACAGTCAATACGATCGCTGCGTAGATATCATCACTATCACTCACTTCATCTAATGCATCTTCAAGTGTTTTTTCCTGATTGGTGCCATTTTTCAATAAATCAATATGAGCCTCCGGGCCACGATAACCACGGCGTTTGTCATACTCAATGACATTATTGCGCAGAGCCTGATAGGCGGCTTTTTGATCCAATTGACGAATAGTGGTATAAACGTTGATGCCTTTGTTATAAGTCTCCTCCTGATAACGATCGTATATCACCTGACGGACCATTTCAGCAACGTAATCAGCAGGCATTGCGAAAGCTGCTGATTGCTTCTTGACAGGTACGGGTTGTTTTTCCAGCTCACTCAGTTCTGTACTGGAAATGTGGTTAAGTTTATGTAATCGGCCTAACACATAAAGTTGCCGGCTTTTGGCGCGCTTGGGATTAATGATCGGATTAAAGCCAGAAGGCGCCTTAGGCAATCCTGCCAACATGGCAGCTTCAGCAATATTAATTTCTTGCAGTGATTTTCCGAAGTATGTTTGTGCTGCTGCCGCAAAACCATAGCTGCGTTGACCGAGATAAATTTGATTGACATAAAGTTCCAGGATTTTATCCTTACTCAGGTTATGCTCAATTTTGAATGCCAGTAGCGCTTCACTGAATTTTCGAGTCAGGGTTTTTTCTCTAGTGAGGAAAAAATTTCGTGCGACTTGCATGGTGATGGTGCTGGCGCCTTGACGTACACTGCCCGCTGAAAAATTTGAATAGGCAGCACGTAATACTCCCAGGTAATCAACCCCCCCATGTTCGTAAAAACGATCATCTTCTGCAGCAAGGATGGCCTGTTTAAGATGTGCCGGTACTTCAGAGATTTTGACTACATTTCTACGCTCTGCCCCGAATTCTCCGATTAGCAGACCTTCATCGCTATAGATACGCAGGGGTATTTTAGGGCGATAATCAGTCAGTGCGTCCAGTGATGGTAAAGTGGAATATATGACCAGTGCAGCGAATCCGGCAAGTAGCACGCCAATCAAACCTAATGCAGACAATACAACAAAAAAGTAATACAACCAGCGAGCTAACATGAATGAATATATGGATTTTATTTAAATGATGCGAGACCGTTAATATACACAGTTATAGGGGGTATATATACCGCTTTTCTTTGAATAGGATTCTCTGGATTCTGTCAGAATCAACGCCAGTTATTTAATCAGTTACATGAACTTGCGCGGATAACAGGTAGTTTACATACATTTAGCTTTAATTGGGTAATTTATAATTTCAGAGTATCGCTGCTAACAAACCAATGTTCAAGGGAAATTTTGATATAAGCTTAGACTTCTTAAAGGTGAAGTCACCGCCATTAATCGGTGTGGACATCAGTACTTCATCGGTAAAAATGGTCGAATTATCCCTGATGGATAAAGGGGATCAAACCTACCGTATTGAGCGCTATGCAATAGAGTCCATGCCGGCAGATGCCATGTTGGATGGTGGAATCGTTGATTTGGAAGCTGTGAGTGAGTGTCTGCAACGTGGATGGAAACGGATGGGGACACGTCAAAGAAATGTGGCGCTTGCATTACCGGCAACTGATGTGATTACCAAAAGAATTATTGTGCCAGCCGGTCAACGTGAAGATGACCTGGCTTTCCAAGTTGAGAATGAGGCCAATCAGTATATTCCCTTTCCCTTAGACGAAATTGATCTTGACTTCCAGGTAGTCAAGCCGGTTCCAGATAATCCAGAGGAAGTTGAAATCCTGATCGTGGCATCTCGTAAAGAAAAAGTAGAGGATCGTGTGGCTGCCGCTTTATCGGCTGGTCTTAAAGCAATCATTATGGATGTTGAGCCTTATGCAGCGCAGGCTGCATTCGAATTGACTCTGGATCAATTACCCGAGGGCGGAAAAGATCAAGTAATTGCGCTGGTTGATATTGGCGCAACGGTTATGAAAATTAATGTACTTCATAACGGAGAATCGGTATATACGCGAGATCAGCCATTTGGCGGCAATCAGTTGACTCAGGAGATTCGCAATCAATTTAATCTCTCATTGGAAGAGTCGGAAATTGCCAAACGAAGTGGAAATCTGCCCGAGAATTATAAGAGGGATGTTTTGCAGCCATTCTGTGAAACGCTGGCTGTTGAAGTGACGCGAGCCATTCAATTTTTCTATACTTCAACCCAGTATACCGAGGTTAACTATATTTTCATTGCGGGAGGATGTGCGGTTATTCCTGGACTGGACGAAATCATCGCATCACGTACACAAGTGAGTACACTTATCGTTAATCCTTTTTTAAGTATGGAGTTATCGAGTCGTATCATTCCGAGGCAGCTTAATTTGGATGCGCCCTCTCTCTTAATTGCCTGTGGTTTGGCTTTGCGTAGCTTTGACCCATCATGATTCGCATTAATCTATTACCTCATCGTGAAATTAAGCGTAAGGCGCGCCAGCAGCAAATTGCAGTTCTGGCAGGCATGACCGGGTTCTTAGGGATTATCGCTGTTTGGGGCATATATACGTTTATTGCGGGAGAAATAGAATACCAGAATGGCCGTAACCAGTATTTGGATGACCAAACCGCTATTCTGGATAAAGAAATTACAGAAATTAGAGAAATAAAGGCGCAAACTCAGGAACTATTGGCGCGCAAGCAAATTGTTGAGACGTTGCAGAACAGTCGATCTGAAGTTGTTCATTTATTGGATCAATTGGTGAGATTGCTTCCAGACGGGGTATATTTGCAGAGTATTAAACAATTGGATCATGATATTAATTTGGTCGGGTATGCCCAATCCAATGCTTGGGTTTCTATGCTGATGCGTAATCTGGAATCTTCCCCATGGCTTGAATCTGCATTACTAATAGAAATTAAAGCGATCACCATAAATAACTCACGCCAAAATGAATTTAATATGAAGATAAAGCTCAAGCGAGCATCTGCTGATGGGTTATCGAATTTATCCTTCAGTACAACCGGGCAATCCTAAGGTCGCATTGCAATGAATTTACTTATTGAATTGCGTCAGCTTGATATCAATGATGCAGGAAACTGGCCGGTAGCATTTAAGGTTAGTGCACTGGCCATTTTATTCGTCATTATTATCGGTGCAGGATATTTCCTGGTTTGGCAAGAACAAATTGAAACGCTGGAGAATGCGCAAGCTCAAGAAGAAACATTGAAAAACATGTATTTGGCTAAAAAGAGAAGTGCGGTTAATTTGCCCGTTTTGCGGCTGCAATTAAAAGATATTGAGCAGTCACTGAGTGCATTGTTGAAGCAATTACCGGATAAATCAGAAATGGAAGCGCTGTTGGTGGATATTAATCAAGCTGGCTTGGGTCGCGGATTGCAGTTTGAATTATTTAAGCCGGCGGCTATGGAAACTATTCATGAGTTTTATGCTGAACTCCCGATTTCTATACGTGTAATAGGGGGTTATCATGATATTGGCGCATTTGCGAGCGATATTGCGCGATTACCACGTATTGTGACGTTAAATGACATCAGCGTTATGCCTGGAAGTGATGGAAGATTGGTGCTGGATACCATTGCAAAAACATTTCGTTATCTGGATGAAGAAGAAATAGCAAAGCAGGCTGGAGGTGGATGAATTATGATAAGAAACCTGTTCCTGCTGGTATGGTTTATGAGTTCTTTAATAGGGATGACGGCTTGTAGTAGTAAAAATGATTATAGTGATCTGGAAGTATTTATTGGTGGTTCTGGGGACGGTCTGCAAGGGCAGGTTGATTCGTTGCCAGAGGTTAAGCCCTATCAGTACTTTACTTATCAGGCATTTGATATAGCCAGTCCATTTGTGCCGCGTAAAAATGATCAAGCACAAAGCATGATCAGTGGAATTCAACCCGATTTAAACCGGTACAAGGAAGTACTGGAATCCTATCCGCTGGAAAGTTTGTCAATGGTTGGCTCACTGCAACAGAATAATGTGATTTTTGCATTGATTAAATCCCCTGATGGCACATTACATCGTGTAAAAATTGGCAATCATTTAGGCCAGAACTTTGGGAGAATCAACCATATTTCAGAATCAGAAGTTAAATTGCTGGAAATTGTACAGGATGGTGTGAATGATTGGACGGAACGGATTAGTGCGCTCATGCTAAAAGATTAGGAGTTGCTAACAATGAAAAGAAATATTCTTGGCTTGGGGATAACAGCACTATTGATTTCTTTTGCGACCGCAATTTTTGCGGAGCAAGCTATAACCACTGCGGCATCTCAGAATAATATCCGATCCATTGATGTTTCTAACATCCAGAATGGAGAAGTCATTGCGAAATTAACTTTGGATCAACCGCTGCATACACTTCCTGTGGGTGTTTCATTAAATAATCCTTTCCGTATTTACTTTGATTTCTATCATGTTTCTAATGGCCTGGGTAAGAACTTTCAGGAGGTTACAGAAGGGGATCTGCGCAGTATTAATATCGTACAGGTCGGGGATCGAACCCGGTTGGTACTGAATTTAACAAAATTAATGAAACATGATATCCAGGCTAAAGATAATACGTTTTTTATCAAACTAGCCGGTGTGGCTGAGAATCAAACGGTCAACACAGTTGTCCGATTCGCTGAAGACACGTCCAATAAGCAAATAAATAGTCTGCGGGATATAGATTTTAGACGGGGAGCCAATGGAGAAGGCCGTATTGAAGTTGATATGACGAAAACCGGTGCAGGGGTTAATGTACAACAGCAAGGCAGTGATATTTTCATAGAATTTGTGGACACTTCTCTTCCCAGTAGTCTGAGAAGACGATTAGATGTTGTGGATTTTGCGACCCCTGTGCATACCATTGAGACATCCAAGCATGGCGATAATGTGCGTATGATTGTGAAGTCCGGCGGCCGGTGGGAGCACTCCGCCCGGCAATCGGATACGCGTTTTATTTTGGAAGTACGGGCGTTGACCGATGATGAAGAGGAATTGGCAAAAAGAAAACGCGCCAATGGCGGTTATACGGGTGAGAAATTATCGCTTAATTTTCAGGATGTGGAAGTGCGGGCGGTATTACAAGTGATTGCTGATTTTACCAATCTTAATATCATAGCCAGTGATTCTGTGGGTGGGAATCTGACCTTGCGTTTAAGAGATGTTCCTTGGGATCAGGCGCTTGATATCGTATTACAAGCACACGGTCTCGATAAGCGCAAGATCGGCAATGTCATTTTTGTGGCGCCGCGAAAAGAAATGGCTGATAGGGAATTGCTGGAGCTGGAATCCCAGCTACAAATAACCGAAATGGAGCCACTGCACACAGAAATTTTCCATCTTAATCATCGCAGAGTTAATTCGCTATCGTTTGAAGGGATGCTCAGTAAGCGCGGTACGGTCAATTTAGATGAGATCAGTAATACAGTAACGGTTACAGATATTCCCTCCATATTAAGTGAGGTTAGAAAGCGTATACAGCGGTTGGATGTTTTTGAAAGACAAGTCATGATTGAAGCGCGTATTGTTGAGGCGATAGAAACATTCAGCAGAAATCTGGGTGCGCGTTTTGGTGTACAGAGCACAGCAGGTTTAGGGGGTGAATCGCTGGGAATCTCAGGTAGCCTGACGGGTTCAAGTGCATTAGCTGGAGGGGGTTCAGCGAGTGGTGCAAATAATCTGAATGTAAACCTGCCGGCTGCCGCCGCTACGGGATTACTGGGCGGGCCTGCTGCATTGGGTTTGAGTTTGATGAAGATTAATAACGGCCGGCTGATCAATCTCGAATTATCTGCATTAGAAACGGACAGAAGGGGGCGGGTGATCGCCAGTCCTCGTGTTGTGACTGCGCATGGCGTGGAGGCCATTATTGAGCAGGGCGACCGGGTTCCTTATCAGCAGGCGACAAGCAGCGGCGCCACCAGTATCCGTTTTATGGACGCAACATTGAGTTTGAAGGTAAAACCATTGATTACCTATAATAATCAGGTCGATATGGTGTTAAGTGTTAATCAGGACAAGATTGGTACGGCTATCAACCAATTCCTGCCGCCATCGATTAATACCAAACAAGTGACTACCAAGGTTTTGGTGGAGAATGGCGGAACAGTGGTGATTGGCGGTATTTTTGATCGGGTTGAAAATGAGGTGGTTAACAAGGTGCCCATGCTGGGGGATATTCCGGTTCTTGGCCACGTTTTCCGTAATACGGCCAAGGTGGATGATAAACGCGAACTGTTGATTTTTGTGACCCCGCGTATTTTGAGTGACAACCTTAATATACAATAAGTAGCTTCTCTATAAGCCTGCCGGGAATCCGCTCTGGCGCCAGGCTTCATAAGCAACAATGGCTACGGCATTGGATAAATTCAGGCTGCGGCTGGTTGGAATCATAGGTACTCGAATACGGTGAAGTTCTGGGAAGGTATCCATGATCTGAGCAGGCAAACCGCAGCTTTCAGCTCCAAATAAAAAAGCATCCCCTGCAGTGTAAATGACCTTGTCATAGCGCTGCTTTCCCTTGGTTGTTATCGCAAAAATGCGATGATCCTTCAAGCTTTGGCGGCAATCTGCCCAGCTCTCATGCACTTTGACTTGAGCAAATTCATGATAATCAAGACCGGCACGTAATAACTGCTTGTCTTTCAGCGCAAAACCTAATGGTTTGACAAGATGTAATTGCATGTTGGCATTTGCACACAGGCGAATAATATTGCCCGTATTGGGTGGAATCTCAGGTTGAAAAAGGATGATGTTGAACATGTGGATATCATTGATGCGGCTATGCCGACTCAGTATACGTTATGTTTTTATTGCTGAGTATGGGAGCTTGTCTGATGTATTTCAGGAAGGGTTCTGGCAATCACCCAATTACTGATTTCACAAGCCCCTTGTTTACGTAATACTTTTGCCAATTCGTTTAATGTCGCTCCTGTTGTCATCACATCATCGACTAGGGCGACATGTTTCCCGGATAGATTCATTTTACAGCTAAAAGCTTTGCGAATATTTTTTTGCCGGTCTTTCCAGGGCAATCCGGTTTGAGGGGGTGTATGTTTGATACGACTGCAACTGTCAGGCAGCAGCGTAATTCCCAATTGCTTCGAAACATAACGGCTGATTTCCATCGCCTGATTAAAGCCGCGTTCGCGCAACCTGATCGGGTGTAGCGGCATCGGCAGAATGACATCCGGCATGCTTTTTGGCGTTTCCAGTTGTTGGAGAAGTAAATTGGCAAGAATGGGTGCGATAGCTAGATTGGCCTGGTATTTTAACGAATGGATCAAGGCATCAACCGGAAAGGTATAGCGAAGTGCGGCAATGGTGCGCGTGAATGCAGGCGGGCTTGTCAGGCAAGCTCCACATACTTCTGCTGTTGGCACAGGCCACAGACAGATGGGGCAGTGATTAACAGGGAGTTGCGGTAAGTGCAGGGTGCAAGATTCGCATAAATCCTGGTTTGTGGAGATTCCACATAGCACGCAGTTTTTCTGGGTCAGGATTTGCACAATATTTAATCAGTTGTTTAAAATGGGCGATGAGAAAATTGACAACATTGATTGAATCCTTGATCATCCGAGGCTATCGGTACTGGAACGATTTATTCTTCACTTAAACAGAACAACAGGTAATTTGGCATGAATCCGGATTCATTGACAAGCAACGAAGCGCAAAATGACTCAAGCAGTATACCCGTGAAATCGGAAGATTCAGCATATTGGAGTGTGGCAGAAATTCAATCATTACTGGATGCGCCATTTAACGATCTGATTTATCGCGCGCAGTACATTCATCGCCAACATCATGATGCCAATGGCGTGCAATTATCCACATTGATTTCAGTGAAGACAGGCGGCTGCCCGGAAGATTGCGGTTATTGCCCGCAAGCAGCCCGTTATCATACCGGTGTTGATAATCAGGCTATGCTTTCTCTGGATGAAGTGGTTTCTGCAGCGTCTGCAGCAAAAGCTCAGGGTGCTTCGCGGTTTTGTATGGGAGCTGCCTGGCGTGGCCCCAAACAGCGGGACATGGACAAGATGACCGAAATGGTGCGTGCGGTTAAATCGCTGGGAATGGAGACCTGTGCCACATTGGGTTTGTTGAAGCCGGGCCAGGCGCAACAATTGAGCGAAGCCGGTCTGGATTATTACAACCATAATCTCGACACCGCGCCGGAATTTTATGAAGAAATCATCACCACGCGTCAGTATCAGGATCGCTTGAATACATTGCAGGAAGTGCGCGATGCCGGAATCAACGTGTGTTGCGGCGGTATTGTCGGCATGGGGGAAACCCGTCAGTCGCGTGCAGGATTGATTGCCCAATTGGCCAATCTGGATCCTTACCCGGAATCGGTTCCCATTAATCATCTGGTGCAGGTTGAAGGCACGCCATTGTATGGAACCGCAGCTTTGGATCCGCTGGAGTTTGTGCGTACCATTGCCGCCGCGCGGATTACTATGCCCAAAGCCATGGTACGTTTGTCTGCAGGCAGACAGGAAATGTCAGAAGCCGTGCAGGCGCTGTGTTTTCTGGCGGGCGCCAATTCCATTTTTTATGGCGACAAATTATTGACGACAGGTAATCCGGAAACGGATCGTGACCGTGCATTATTGGATAAATTGGGGCTTCACTCACTGTAACGCATGTATTCAGAACTCACTGAACAACTGCGTGTCCGGGATCAGCAAGGACTGCGACGTTACCGGCAAGTCGTGGAAAGTCCGCAAGCAAGCCATATCACTATGGATGGCCGTGATTATCTGGCATTCAGCAGTAATGACTATCTGGGACTGGCCAATCATCCAGACCTGATCCAGGCTGCCTGCGAAGGCGCGCAGCAATACGGTGTGGGGGCGGGTGCATCGCATCTCATTCATGGCCACTCTGCCGCGCATCATAATCTGGAAGATGCTCTGGCGCAATTCACCGGTTTCCCTGGAGCCTTATTGTTTTCCACCGGTTATATGGCCAATATCGGCGTGGTCACAGCGCTGGCCGGGCGCGAGGACGTTATTTTTGCCGATAAACTGAATCACGCTTCACTGAATGATGCTGCCTTGTTGTCACGGGCGAAATTCATTCGCTATCCCCACCTCGATCTTGCTGCACTGGAACAACATCTGGCGGGAGCCGCTGCCCGGCGCAAGCTGGTGATTACAGATGCCGTATTCAGTATGGAAGGGGATATTGCACCGATCCGGCAGCTTGTGGCGCTGTGCGAAAAATATCATGCGCTGCTGCTATTGGATGACGCGCATGGTTTTGGCGTATTGGGACAGCAAGGGCGAGGCAGCTTATTTTTGCCGGATGGCAATACTGTGCATTCACCCCATATCGTGTATATGGCGACACTGGGAAAAGCCGCCGGTGTGTTTGGCGCGTTTGTTGCGGCGCAGATGGAGGTGATCGAAACCCTGATCCAGACTGCACGCAGTTATATCTACACGACGGCAACGCCGCCATTGCTGTCTCACGCTTTATTAACCAGTTTGAAACGGATTGAACAGGATGAATGGCGGCGCGAAGCATTAATGCGAAACATCCAACAATTGCAACAAGGTTTACAGTCATCACCCTGGAAATTACTGCCTTCCGGTACGCCGATCCAACCATTGCTGGCGGGTCAGAGTGATGAGGCTGTGCGTATCAGTCAGGCATTACGTGAACGGGGCATTCTGGTGCCTGCGATTCGCCCGCCAACCGTGCCGCAGGGTACGGCGCGATTGCGTATTTCGTTATCGGCTGCGCATCAGCCGCAAGATATTATGCGCCTGACGCAAGCACTGCATGAGTTGGCATTATAGTTATGACGCAGTTACATATTGAATCGACAGGTCATGGCCCCGATCTCGTTTTGTTGCACGGCTGGGCCATGCACAGCGGCATCTGGGGGGGTGTCCGGGAACAGTTGGCGCAACAATTTCGCTTGCACTTGGTGGATTTGCCGGGGCATGGGCTGAGCCCTGCTTGTGAACCGGGGACGCTTGAGCATATGGTAGAAATCGTTACAGAAATCCTGCCTGAGCGTTGCATGGTGGGCGGCTGGTCGCTGGGAGGGCAGATAGCCATCGAACTGGCGCTGCGTGAACCCGCACGTATCGAGGGATTGGCTTTGATTTCCACGACGCCTTGTTTTGCGAAACGTGAAGATTGGGAATGGGGCATGGAGCATAAATTGCTGCTGTTATTTCTGGAGAATCTGAAACAAGATTATGCCGCCACAATCCATCGGTTCTTGACGCTGCAAATGAGCGGAGACCGGAATGCGGCCACGATTCTGTCACAACTGCGCAAACACTTCTTTCAACGCGCCGAGCCCGATCCGGGTACTTTGCAGAAAGGGTTGAAACTATTGCAGGATAATGATTTACGCGCCCGGTTAGAAGCGGTTAAACAGCCTGTTTTATTATTACACGGAGAGAGTGATGTGATCACCCATCCAGCCGCTGCCAACTGGATGCATCAGCAATTACCGCAATCGCAACTGGTCATGTTTCCCCATTGCGGTCACGCGCCTTTTTTATCCTACCCCGATCAATTTATCACCTGCCTCAATGAATTCCGAACACTCTCTCGATAAGCGGCATTTGCGAAATGCTTTTGAACGTGCAGCAACCGGTTATGATCAGGCGGCTGTCTTACAACGTGAGGTGAGCAACCGCATGTTGTCGCGTCTTGAGTACATTAAATATTTACCCGACGTCATCCTCGACGCTGGCAGTGGAACAGGTTATGGCAGTCAGCAATTGGCGAAACGTTATCCAGACAGCCAACTGATCGCTGTGGATATCGCCTGGGCGATGTTGTCGCATGCCCGGCCGGAAATCACCTGGTGGCAGCGTTGGTCGCCTCTGCATAAGCCGCAAACCTATCATGTTTGCGCCGATATTGAACAGTTTCCTGTTAAAGACGGCAGCGTGGGCATGGTGTGGTCAAATCTTGCACTGCAATGGTGCAATGATCTGGATCACACCTTTAGTGAGATGAATCGTGTTTTGCACACGAATGGCCTGTTTATGTTCAGCACCTTTGGCCCGGATACTCTGAAGGAATTACGCCAGTCTTTCGCACGGGTGGATGCTTTCAGTCATGTTAACCGCTTTATTGACATGCACGACATTGGCGATCTGCTGGTGCACAACGGATTTTCCACGCCGGTAATGGACATGGAATATATTACCTTGACCTATCCGAATGTCATCAGCGTGATGCGTGACTTGAAGGCCATTGGCGCGCACAATGTGACGCAAGGCAGACGTCAGGGACTGACCGGGAAAACGATGTGGAAAAAAGCCATGGATCAATATGAAGCATTGCGCCGGGATGGGAAGCTGCCAGCGACTTTTGAAGTGGTTTACGGTCATGCCTGGAAACCGCAATCGCGACAATCTGTGTTAACACCGGAAACGCGCAGGCAACTGGGTTTAATGCCTTAATCGGCACTCAGATGAGCATAGGCTTTTTTGTCACCGGAACGGATACCGGCATCGGCAAAACCCATGTGAGCTGTGCATTACTGCATGCTTTTGCCGCACAAGGGAAAACCGTTGTTGGTATGAAACCGGTTGCGGCGGGGAGTGAAAACGGGCAATGGATGGATGTGGAGCACTTGCTGGCAGCCAGCAATGTGACGGTTTCCCGTCAGCAGATCAATCCCTATGCCTTCGACCCATCGCTTGCACCGCATATCGCCGCACAACAGGCAGGCATGGCAATTGACCTGCCGGTGATTCATCAGGCTTATCTCGAACTCAGCACGAAAGCGGATATCGTCATTGTCGAAGGTTCCGGCGGATTTCTGGTGCCTATCAATCAGCGGCAGACTGGCGCGGATCTGGCAAAGATTCTTAATCTTCCGGTGATATTGGTGGCCGGCATGCGCCTGGGTTGTCTGAACCATGCATTGCTGACAGCCAAAGCCATACAGCATGCCGGCCTGGTATTGGCCGGCTGGGTGGCCAACTGCGTAGATCCGCAGATGCTGGCTGTTGCCGAAAATATTGCGACGTTGGAGCAATGGCTAGAAAGCCCCTTGCTCGGTATCCTGCCGTTTGACAGAGAAAACGATACTCAGCATAGTGTTGGGTTACTAAATATTAAATTTCTGACCAATAATCACA
>CAKKRO010000120.1:2674-3887 GCA_919902625.1 Nitrosomonadaceae bacterium | reverse complement strand
CGGTCACCATCAATCACACCGTCAATCACCGTATGCACCACATGCACACCCTGTGGCGAAAATTCTCGCGCCAATCCCTGTGCCAATGCTCTCAATCCAGCCTTGGCCGATGCAAATGCAGTAAAAGGCGGCTTGGCTCTTAATGAACCGGTTGCTCCGGTAAAAAAAACAGTTCCCTGCTGCTGCGCTTGCATGATCGCGATGATTTCTTTGGCAAACAGGAATGCACCCAGACAATTCTGCTGCCACAAAGTGGTGAATGTTTTCACGTCAGTCTGCAAAAATGGAGCCGGGATATTACTGTCCACATTGTAGGCGGCGACCTGGATGACACTCCCGTGTTCCCGCAGCACGTCAAAACATCGCGCAACATCCTGCTCAACGGTTACATCCGCAACAATGGCCGTTGCCGATCCTTCTGTGTTTTGAATCAGCTGCACAACCTTGTTGAGTTTTTCTTCACTGCGGCCCACCATAAAAACATGCAGACCCTTTTCAGCAAAACATAGGGCCAATGCAGCACCCAGCCCGCGTTCAGGTCCAACACCCACAACCATCGCTGAACCTGGCTGGCTGATCATTATATTTTACCGAAGATCAATGAAAAGTTATTACTGGGCATATCGATCTTTTCCTTCAGCTCCAACCCATGATTGGCGGCTGCTTTTTTCAGATCGGCAATATCTTTCAAGCCCCATTCAGGCACACCCGCAGAACTTAAGGTTTCGTGAAAGGATTTATTGGAATCGGTAGAAAACTGCCCTTCAATCCGGAAAGGGCCATAAATCAGCAGGAATCCGTTATCTTTGAGTAAATGCGCGGCGCATTTCATCATGCCATCGGCAATGGAGATCGGCGCCACCTGAAAAATATTAATGCAGAAAATAGCCGCAAATGATTTCTCCGGACCAGGATTAAACCAGGTCCTTGAATCAGTCAAATCCAGATGCACAGGATCTGCAATATTGTTATTGCCCAGATCGCCGGTTAATTGCTTGATGTTATCAAAAACTTCAATGTCTTTATCCGTCGGATGAAAATGCAGATGCTCAAAATGCGGCGCAAAATAATTGATGTGCATACCGCTGCCGCTGGCCATTTCCAGAATACGCTCCGGGTCTTTCGGTAATTTGTCTTTTAATACGCCCAGAATGGGTTCACGATTACGCCCTCCCGCCCAGGCGACATATTCACTCAGCGGATGCGGATCTAA
>CAKKRO010000120.1:1324-2574 GCA_919902625.1 Nitrosomonadaceae bacterium | reverse complement strand
GGATCACACCCAATCCTTACCAATCAGAAAATCGGTATAGAGCTTATCTTCAGCGCTGCCTGCTGCTGGTTTCCAGTCATAGCGCCATTTTACAATCGGAGGCAATGACATCAATATGGATTCAGTCCGTCCTCCCGTTTGTAAGCCGAATAAAGTACCCCGATCCCATACCAGATTAAATTCAACATAGCGTCCTCGCCGGTAAGCTTGAAAATCGCGCTCGCGTTCACCATACGGTGTATCTTTGCGTCTTTCCAGAATGGGCCGGTAAGCAACCAAAAAATGCTCGCCAACATTCCGGGTCAGATTAAAGCAAGTATCAAAATCGGGTTGATTCAGATCATCAAAGAAAACACCGCCTATACCACGCGGTTCTTTGCGATGCTTCAAATAGAAATATTCATCACACCATTTTTTCAGGCGGGGATAACAATCATCTCCGAACGGTTGCAATGCATTTTTGCAGGTTTGATGAAAATGAACGGCATCTTCCGCATAACCATAATACGGCGTTAAGTCCATACCTCCCCCAAACCACCAGACAGGCTCGGCGCCTTCCTTGCGCGCCTCAAAGAAACGTACATTCATATGCACCGTCGGCGCATAAGGATTACGCGGATGTAATACCAGGGACACCCCCATCGCCTCAAACGAACGTCCGGCTAATTCAGGACGTGCAGCGGTGGCCGATGCCGGTAATCCAGCGCCATACACATGGGAGAAATTAACACCGCCGCGTTCCAGAACATTGCCTTCTTCAATGACACTGCTCATTCCACCGCCACCTTCCGGACGATCCCATTGGTCGCGCCGGAACGTTTTGCCATCTGCCTGCTCAAGCCCCTTGACGATACTGTCTTGCAGGTTAATAAGAAATTCTTTTACTTGTGGTGTATTCATACCAACTCCCGGTTTTGATTTAGTTTGATTTTATTCAATGCAGGGTGTATGCGTATTCGGGCACTTCAAAAATTCATACTGAGTTATCTTCGTATCATCCAAAAGACCGGTATACTTTTATCATTAACATCCCTGGACAACACGCTGCATTTTACCTGCAGGTTTATAGCACGATGAAAGAATTTCATTCTTGATATTCCTCAACTCAGGCGGATTGTAGTTATGCAGTTATTTCGAGGCATAAATCGCCAATTTCCCGGATGCCGATTTAAAAAACCGGGAGCACGTATGATAGACTCACACCCTCCGTTTTAAGAGAAAAATAGAATGTCTGGCAATACATTTGGCAA
>CAKKRO010000120.1:0-1224 GCA_919902625.1 Nitrosomonadaceae bacterium | reverse complement strand
CTGCTGATTCGTAACGAAGATCAGCGCAGCAAGGATTACAGCAAGATCATGGATGTCTTCCGTCCCGGCCACGCCGATTACACTTATTGGCAAAAATACGGCATTCGAGATTACCGTGGAGGCGGCCGCGCATCGGCCCGGGAAACAGCAGTCAGGGTTGCAGCCGGCGCTATTGCGAAGAAATGGCTGCATGAAAAATTTGGCATTGTCATCCGTGGCTACATGTCCCAACTGGGGCCTATTGAAATTCCGTTCAAGCAGTGGGATGACGTCAACCACAATCCTTTTTTTGTGGCGGATAATAACTATGTCGATCAACTGGAAATATTTATGGATCAATTGCGTAAATCGGGTGACTCTGTCGGCGCCAAAATCAGCGCGGTTGCGCAAGGTGTGCCTGTTGGTTGGGGTGAGCCGGTGTATGACCGGCTGGATGCAGAAATTGCTTACGCCATGATGAATATTAATGCGGTGAAAGGCGTGGAAATCGGCGCTGGTTTCGCCAGTGTTACGCAAAAAGGCACAGAACATTCGGATGAAATGACACTGGATGGTTTCTTGAGTAACAATGCGGGTGGCATATTAGGCGGCATCTCCACCGGACAGGACATCACTGTCAATGTCGCTATCAAACCCACATCCAGTATTCGCCTCGGACGGCGCTCCATTGATAAAAATGGCGCCCCGGTAATAGTCGAAACCCACGGAAGACATGACCCCTGTGTCGGCATTCGCGCCACACCCATTGTGGAATCCATGCTTGCATTGGTACTGATCGACCATGCTTTGCGGCATCGCGCACAGAATGCCGACGTAAATTGTGAAACACCGAAGATATCTGGCAGGGCAGATACTGCAAAAGCTATTACAACTCAAGCGATAGCAAAGGCGCCGCTCAAAGAAGACCCGGAACCTGAAGAAGACGTATAGCTTATAAGGAGTAAGCGTTAACGCAGCTTAATCTTGACAAGACACGCCAAATACACCATCATCGCCTCCGCACAAAAAGTGATTGTGATTATTTGTAAAGAGACAATCGGCTTAGTCGATTACAGTTTGAAGGTATCGAAACAGCAACAAAAGCATAAGTTCGAATCCCGTAATTGCTTCAATCTGATATAATCTCCCGGTTGATTAAACAACAAGCTGGAAGTAATCAGATTGCACTAAGCGCCCGTAGCTCAGTTGGATAGAGTACTTGGCTACGAACCAAGGGGTCGTGGG
>CAKKRO010000119.1 GCA_919902625.1 Nitrosomonadaceae bacterium | reverse complement strand
AGGTGTTTCAGAAAGATGGTTTTGATCTTTCAGCCAGCGCTTGAAGTATTTGTCATCCTCTATTTGCTGCAAGTCTTGCTGCATGCTGGCCAGGTCTTTTTGGAAGGATATTTCTTCGATTCTCAGGCTGCGATGCAGGTTGGTTATGCTCAAAGTTTCGTAGGATTTAAGGCCAAATTCATGCTGTGCATCGTGACGGCATTGATGCAGTTCGTTTTCCAGTTCCTGGGCTTGCTGCTTGAGTAATAGCGTCAATACCGCAATCTTTTCTTCCGCCATTTTGGCAATGGATGCGGTGCCCGTTAACTCAGTGCGCAGTTGAATCTGCAGCAAGGCTACCAAATCACGGCGATCATAAGCGGCATTGGCTTCGCTCATTAACGTTGTTTTTCTGGCATGTTCATCGGGGTCGCTTTCACGATCAGGGTGCAAGGCGCTGGCCAGTTGCCGGAAAACCTTGCGCAGTGTGGTTTCTGCTTCTTGCTGATCTGCCTTGGCTTTAAGCTGGGCGGCGCCAGGCTTCTTTTTACGGGCCTGGGCCTGCTGGCGTGCTTCCTGCTCGGCTGCCTCCACTTCACGCAAACGTTCCATACCGGCTCTAAACACATCCTGCACGGTTTCCAGTGATCCGTCATCGGTCAGCGGCTCACCCAGCATGTCTTCCATCATGTCGCGCATGTTCATCATGGCGGATTGTTCTTTTTGCGCCAGACTTTCGCTGCTGTGCTGATCATGCAGAATTTTCATTTCTTCATCGCCTTGTGCGGCAAGCTGCATACTGAGATTGCAAAGAATCGTGGAGGCAGTGCTTTTTTGTAAGGCGCTCAACCCCTTGCGTTGCAGTCTTTTATCCAGCCAAAGCACCATTTCGCGCATGAGTGCTTGATGGCGTTCACGTAGCGGTGCCAATGTCTGGTGGTATACAGGACGATGTGCATCGCACAGCGCCTGTATCCCGGCAAGCTGGCCCTGCAATTTATCAATGCGTTCAAGTAACCGGTTAAAGCGCTGCTGGCCTGGCGATAACCGGGCATCCTGTGCGGCCAATTTGAGCGCGGTAGCAGGATTGCTTTCAGTTTGTTGATGAGCCTCTGGGGTCTCATCAGAAAATAAATCTGGCTGATGTCGCATTGTTTTTCTGTAAAGTCAGTGGATTAGCGTTAACATTCCGATACACATAAAGTTTTCCTCGGTCAGGAGGCTATCACCCGTTATCGAACCTGAAGGATGAAGGAATAACAATGAATCTACAGAAAGCCAGGTGAATCGTCAATTGCATGGATGACCGATCAAAATGATTGATGAACTATCGTTTATGTCCGGTAACATGTGCGATGCGCAGATTCACATTGCAAGCAGAGGATAAGATGAAAGACTATCAAGTAAAACCAGGAAGCAGGTTGCTGCTTTCTCGATTTGACCCTGACGACACCGCTGATTACAAGAACACCGAGCAAGGCAAGGAAAAAGCTAAGGCTGTCACAGGAAAATTAATCATCCGGTTAAGTGAATTGCAGGAGCGTCTTTATGCCAATGGGAGCCAGGCGTTGCTGATCGTTTTGCAGGGGATGGATACCAGCGGCAAGGACGGCACGATCAGGAACGTGATGTCCGGTGTGAATCCGCAGGGTTGTAAAGTGGTGACTTTCAAAACCCCATCTGCGGAGGAACTCGGTCACGATTTTTTGTGGCGCGTGCATCAGAAAGCGCCTGCCAAGGGCCAGATCGGCATTTTTAACCGCTCGCACTACGAAGATGTGCTAATCACCCGGGTGCATGGGTTGATATCGGACAAGGTGGTCGCGCAACGGTTTAACCAGATCAAGGAATTCGAGGAATTGCTGTCTGAGAGCGGAACGGTCATTTTGAAGTTTTTCCTGCATATTTCGAAGGATGAACAGAAAAAACGGCTGGAAGAACGTATCCGCAATCCCGAAAAACGCTGGAAGTTCAACGACGGGGATCTCGAAGAACGGAAACTGTGGGAAAGCTATATCGAGGCATTCGAGGCCATGATGACCGCCACCAGCGCCGATCAGTCCCCTTGGCATATCATCCCGGCCAACCATAAGTGGTATCGCAATCTGGTCATTGCGGAGCGTGTCGTTCACGCGCTGGAAGGCATGAGACTGAAAACACCTCCGGCTCCGGCGGGGATCAATTTTGATACGCTGAAGATTGAGTAGTCATCGCTTATGCGCACTGACGTTAGAAACGGAAAATATCATGGAAATTGAACTGAAACTGGCTCTGCATCCCCGTCATACGGCACGTATCCGGCGGCATCCCTTGTTGAGCAGGGTCACGCCGGAACAACGTTTGTTACTCAGCATTTATTTCGACACCCCGAAATTTGATCTGATGCGGCGCGGCATCGCATTGCGCGTGCGTCGGGTGGATGATCAGTGGATTCAAACGCTGAAAGCCGAAACGCAATCAGTCGGCGCATTGTCGAGCCGCCCGGAATGGGAAGTGGCAGTTACGGACGGCAGCCGCCCGGATTTTTCCGCATTGCCGCAAGCGGCATTGGATTTACTGGCCGGAATCAAACTGAAGCGTATCGCGCCGGTGTTCACGACTGAATTTGAACGCACCACCTGGCAAATTGACAACAACGAGGCTCAAGCCGAAGTGGCGCTCGATACCGGAAAGATCTGTGCAGGAGAAGCCTGCCGGGATATTTGCGAAGTGGAGATCGAACTCAAATCCGGCGCGCCTGAGTTTTTGTTTGATGTGGCGGCGCAATTACTGCAACAGATACCGCTACACATCGAACCGCGCAGCAAGGCGGAACGCGGCTATATCCTGAGCGGTGCCATGCATCCTGCTCCAATCAGGGCAACGCACGCGGCAATTCATAAAGATCAAACTGCCGGTGATGCTTGGAGTGCGATCATGCAGGCGGCACTGGCGCAATTGGCCGCCAATGTGCCCGGCTTTCTGGAAAATGCGCACGACACCGAATATCTGCATCAGCTTCGCATCGCATTGCGCCGCTTGCACGCCGGCGTGCTACTGGCGAAATCATTGGGGCAAGTTTCACCCGGCTGGAACCAGCCGCTACGCGAATCGATGCACGCGCTCAATTCGGCACGTGATTGGGATGTATTCCGGCACGATATTTTGCCTGATCTGCTAGCGATATTGGGAAAACCATCAGGGATCGCACCGATTGAAGATGCGGCGCTTGTTTTGATAAACGATAATGCTGCACATGCCCGCCAGCGGGCACAAGCATTGTTGCGCCAGCCCGCATTCACCCGGCTCGTGCTCGACATCGGCCATAGCCTGCTGACTGCACCTACTGATGTGCAAATGCGGAACACCCAAGCATGGGCCGGGACGATTCTCGAAAAACGCTGGCACGCACTGCGCAACCGCTGCCACGGCTTCGCCAAATTGAATCCAGCCGAGCGCCACAGGGCGCGCATTGCCGCCAAGAAAATGCGTTATGCTGCAGATGCTTTCGCGCCACTCTACGGGAAACGCAGCCACCCTTTCATCACTACCCTGGGAGCGTTACAAAATGAGTTGGGGCGTGCAAATGATGCGCGTGCCGGAATGCAATTATTACGTTCGTTGCAGAAGAAATCCGCCACGCTCAGCTTCGACCTCGGCCGTATCAGTGGCGCGCTGGAATCCGATGCCGCTCAGCACGTCAATCTGTCCGGCGCCGTCTGGCAACGGCTGGCACGGTCGAAATTATTCTGGCGTTGACCGGCTATTGACGGATCATGCTTCGCTTATCTATCCTACCTTACTTAAGAAGCATATCAACCGATATTTTTAAGGGTTTATAAATGAATGTTTCAGAAAAATCACGGAGGGTAATCAGCAAGATAACGCTGGCATTGCTTATAATTGCCTGCTCTGAAGTTTCAGCACAATCCGATGTAAAATCCATCACAATACTGCTGGACGAACAAAAGCCTGCAGGGTGTCAATTAGTAGGCAGAGTGACGGGGTCTTCGCAAGATACCCAAGAAGATAATATTCCTTATACCGGCCGCTTGATTGATGCCAGAAATAATTTAAGAAATGAAACGCATAAACTGGGTGGCAATACGGTTCATATCAGACATGCCAGCACTTCGGGCAAATATGAGGTTCCCGGGGCTGATAAAAAAATAACATTCATCGGAGATGCTTACCATTGTGA
>CAKKRO010000118.1 GCA_919902625.1 Nitrosomonadaceae bacterium | reverse complement strand
TTGCGTGACGCTGACCACGGCGGGATCAATCTGGCGTCTGACGATGGTTTGTAACTGGGTGATCAAATGCGTTGCGGCGACCAGCACATCATTACCCAAATGCGGCATCGCACACAGTAGCCGACCCTTCAACCCGAATTACCTTGCCGCGAACAGGTCGCCAGAGGTAGCGGCCAAATCCGATCAGCGCCAGCTCAACACCACATAACGCGCCCCATCATTTGCCCTGATCAACAACAAGATCTGTTTATCTGCGGAAATCTTTTTAATGGCTTGTTTGAACTCAGTGGAAGAGTTAACCGGTTTGCGGTTAATTTCCAGAATCACCGCGCCTCGGCTAATACCCGCCATGGCAGCAATTGAGCCGGGCTCCACCTCGGTGACGATCACCCCCTCACCCGGTTTGACATCGAATTGTCCGGCCAGATCAGCCGTAGCCGTTTGTACGGTTAGCCCCAGTTTCTCCGTATACTGTGTCGATCCTTGAACTGCAAGCTTGCCATCACTGAGCTTCTCAATACTTACGGTGACATTGCGTGACTTCCCATCCCGGAAGATAACAAATTAAAAAGCAACCGCTAACCATTATTCGATTATTCCACATCAAATCTGATAATATTTTTTATATTTCAGGGTAAAAACATATGATCATTGTTATTTCACCGGCCAAAACGCTGGATTTCGAGTCTCCCCCGAACACTCAGGAACACACCCTGCCTGATTTTCTGGATGATTCGGCGCAACTGATCGATGCACTCAGAAAATTGGAGCCGGATCAAGTCGGCCAACTGATGTCGATCAGCCCCAAGCTCGCGGTTCTGAATTCAAACCGTTATTACGCATGGAAGCGTCCGTTCACTCCGGGAAACGCCAAACAGGCGGTATTCGCTTTCAAGGGAGATGTTTACACAGGATTGGATGCGGACACACTGACGGCTGCCGAATTGTCGTTTGCTCAGGATCATCTGCGCATCCTGTCCGGATTGTACGGTGTGTTGCGCCCGTTGGATCTTATGCAGGCCTACCGGCTGGAAATGGGCACCCAGTTCAAGAATCCACGCGGCAATGATCTGTATGAATTCTGGGGGGATACCATCACGCAATCGCTCAATCAGGATCTGAAGAACCAGAAATCTGACATCCTGATCAATCTGGCTTCCCAGGAGTATTTTAAATCCATCCAGACCCGTTCACTCAATGCCCGGATCATCACGCCTGTTTTTAAAGACCAGAAAAACGGCGTTTACAAGATCATCAGTTTCTTCGCTAAGAAAGCCCGCGGTCTGATGAGCCGCTACATCACTCAAAATAAACTGACCCGCCCTGAAGACATCAAGCATTTCGATCTTGCGGGTTATCGGTTTGACGAACGCGCCAGCAGCCATGATGAGTGGATTTTTACCCGTGAAGAATCCAAATCAGTATCCGCCAATGAGTAAAAAAGAAGCCATTGAGCGGGCAAAGAACTATGTCGCTTTGTCCAACGCGCATGATCTCCCGCATATTAAACCTTTGTTCGCCGGCGACGCCACCTATCATTCCGCCTACTTCGGCGAATATAAAGGCAGCACGGCCATCCATGCCATGATGACGGATTTCTTCATCCGCTTCCCTGATGCGCATTGGGAAGTGCCGGAATACCGTCCGATTGAAGATAACGGCGCTGAATTTGATTTCGTCATGACGGGAATGGATGCGTCTTCAGGCGAGCGGGTGCAACGGCAAGGACTGGAGCGGATTTACTTTACCCCGGATGGTCTGATAAAGCATATCGCCGTTTGTAAACCAAGCGAGAGGTCTTAACAGGCTGACAGCTCAGACTAATAACGCATTAAGCCCTGAACCGCACCTGCACATCGCTGATATACGGCAGCGATGCAATCGCTTGTTTGAGTTCCTGTACCAGGTGTTTTGCGTCAGCGGTGTTTTGCAGAATATCAATAGGCAGATCCAGTTCAACATCAATCTCACCGGACAGATAATGCAACGTGACGGCTTCAACAGCCGCCGCCGGCAATTGTGGCCAGCGCTGTTTTAATTCAGCAATGACCTTTTCACGGGAAGGCAGGTCATTGCAGGGTGAGCCGGTTTCATCATTCTCCGGGTCGATATGCACGGTAACGTCCGTCACCTCATCCACGTGGCTCATTAAGCGCCGCCGCACGGCATCCCCGATCTGGTGGCCTTCCGACACGCTTAGACGGGGATCGACCTGGATATGCACGTCCACGAAGGCATCGCCCGCGCTCTTGCGGGATCTGAGCGTATGCACAGAACGCACGCCACTGACCGCATGAATATGTTTTTGGATTGTTTTTATTTTTTCAGAATCAAGCGCGGTATCAATCAATTCCCGCGTGCTGGAGCGAACCAGGTCAAAACCAATCTTGGCGATCATGGCCGCCACAACTACGGCAGCCACAGCATCCAGATAAGGATAGCCCAACATGACCCCGGCAATACCCAGCACCACCACAATGGATGAGAAAGCATCGGAGCGGCTGTGCCATGCATTGGCCATCAACATATCCGAGCGCAAGCGCCGCGCGGCAGCGATCGTATAGCGATAAATCCACTCCTTGGAAATCACGGATATGAGCGCAACCAGCAATGCTAATGTACTGAGATCCAATAGGATACCGGGATCACTGAGCCGTTGAATCGAGCTGTAGGCAATGCCCAATGCGATAATGATCAGTACGATCCCCAGGCTGACGGTGGCCAATGTCTCAATCCGGCCATGCCCATAGGGATGGTCCTCATCGGCTGCTTTGTGGGAATGTTTGGCGGCATAGAGCACCATGAAATCGGTCAGCAAATCCGAAAAGGAATGGATGCCATCGGCAATCAGCGCCTGAGAATTGGCCAACCCTCCCACCGCAATTTTTGCGATACCCAGCATAAAGTCCAGCGCCGATCCGATCAGCGTCACTTTGCGCACATCCTTGTAACGCTGCTGCTGGGCGGACATTCTTGCCGAGGAATTCATAAACAGGCGGATTCTTTCGCTATCATCATGGGCAGCGGCTATTTTTCCGTGCGTGACGGCAGCCGCCGGTGTTCTGTTTTAGGGTGCTGCGTCATCTGACAAGCGCGGCGGGAAACCAGCAATGCTCTTTGTGCGCTTCCCAAAACAGTATCCGGTGAATAGCCTACTGTCCGGCTCTGTTCGGTGACTCCCGCCGGGAGACCGGTGAGCAATTCCAGTCCTTGCGTGACGTGTTCCATGGTGTAAATCGCAAACAAGCCTTTTTCAACGGCCTCCCTGATTTTGTGATCCAGCATCAGATGCTGCCTATTAAGATGAGGAATCAAAACGCCCTGCTCACCGTTTAAACCGGTTTTTTCACACAGCTTGAAATAGCCTTCAATCTTGTCATTGATCCCGCCGACCGGCAGCACTTCGCCGTACTGATTCAATGCGCCTGTCACCGCGATGCTTTGTTTTAGCGGCAATTCCGCCAGGGATGACAGCAACACATAAAACTCAGCGCAGGAAGCGGAATCGCCCTCAATGCTGTTATATTCCTGCTCAAACACAATCGATGCACTGAACGCAAGCGGCGCAATATGGGCAAACAATGCCGTCAAGTAGTTTTGCAATATCAGCATGCCTTTATCATGAATCGGACCGGACATTTCAACTTCGCGGGCAATATTGAGTACGCCATCCTCTCCCGCAAAAGTGCGCGCGGTGACACGCACCGGCGTGCCGAAACTATGGTCTCCCAAATCGATCTGCGTCAGCGCATTGAGTTGCCCCACTCTGGCGCCTTCTAATGCAATGGATACTTCGCCCTCGATAATGGATTCCTGCAGGCGCAGATCCGGATAGTTGTGGCGCAAAGTGCGTGCTTGCAGGGCGGCGGTGATGTCCGCCACCTCCACCCAATGTCCGGCGCGGGCATTGCATAATGCGGCGCTCTCCAGCACCAGCATCTCGGTTCGGGCAAGGATGGCGCTCTGGCGTTTTTGATCCCCCACTTCGCGATGGGATTCTTCCAGTAAGCGCGCTACCGCCTCCGCAGAAAAATGCGGCAGTTTCGAAACATCGCAAGCATGCGCCACAAAAATAGCCGATGCCCGATAAGTCTCCGCGCTTGCCATAAAGCTTTCAGCGAAATCCACTTTCACGCGAAAGCGCCGCATAAACTCAGGATCGATTTCCTGCAATGCATAATATTCTTCCCGTGAACCGATCAGGATAATCTTGACATTAATCTCCACCGCCTCAGGTTCGAGCGATACGGGAGCATTGGATGTCAATGCTGAGCCGGATTCTTCAATTTGCAGCCGTTTGCTGCGCAAAAAACGCCGCAGCTTGACCCATAACTGGCCATCCACCAGCAAATCGCTCAGATGCAGCATGAGAAATCCGCCATGCGCTTTGAGCAAGCTGCCTGCATGTATGCGCATAAAATCGGTTTTCAGTTTCCCATTCTCAAACTGGTAATCAATACTGCCAAACAAGGTATGCGGCAAGGGATTGTCCTCAATCACTACGGGCGCTCCCTGCAAATCCGCATTGTCCACCACCAGATTAATCTGATAGCGGGAGAAAATCTGATTCAATGCTGTTTGCCGTTTTTCTTCATCAACATTGTTCGTTTCAAACAGGATCAGATTATCGAGAATATCCAATTCCACCTGGTCAAAATAAATCTT
>CAKKRO010000117.1 GCA_919902625.1 Nitrosomonadaceae bacterium | reverse complement strand
AATGTCGCGGGGCAATAAATAATTCATTAAAACAGCCGCTGCGCCTACATAAAAAACCGTAGTGAGTTGATTCAATCCATAGTCAAAGCTGAGTGGCAGTACGGATAGAATACGGTCATCTGATTTATTTTCCAGATATTGTGCAACGCTCTTTGCTCCCGCCACCAGATTGCGATGTGAAAGCACAACTCCTTTTGGTTTGCCGGTGCTGCCCGAGGTATAAAGAATTGCCGCCATATCACTGTCGATAGTGGCAAAGGGCGTATGAAACGGGTTGGTGCAATGAACTGTTTCCCAACGGATGGCAAGAAGACCGGCGATGGCCGGAAGATTATCTTTGGCATCCACTACAACGATTGCACGCAAATCATGGCAAGACGGCAAAACCGTTTGCAGTAATTTCAGCCGCTCCAATGAAGTGACTAATATCCTTACATTGCAATCGGCCAGAATGTATGCAACTTGTTCAGGTTTTAACACCGGATTCACCGGAACAAATACACCGCCCGCTGCAGATGCCGCAAATAATGCGATCACTGTTTCCAGACGTTTCTCGAGATAAACGGCAACACGCTCACCGCGACTTAAACCCGCCGCGCTCAAGCCATTCGCTGTTGCCCCGGTTTCTCTGGCCAGAGCGGCATAACTCATTGACTGATCTTGATACGACAAGGCTTCAGCATCCGGTGTTCGCTCGGCAGCGTTGAATATCAATTCATGAATTAAGTCAGTCATTTGTAGAAATACTGATTACCCTGCAAGCTAACAATTAATGGGACATTATAATCGGCTTTAAATTATTTTCTTAAATTCCCTGCCTATAAAAGCCAAGGCAAAAGAGACACTCCATTCATGGAATCGCGTAAACTATCCGTTTTTAAACCAAGCGTAGTGGTCGACACAAGAAATCATGATGGTACGTACACGATTTGCACCCAGCCCGACAGGTTACCTCCACATTGGAGGCGCACGCACTGCCCTTTTCTCCTGGGCCTATGCACGCAGACATGGCGGTAAGTTTATCTTACGCATTGAAGACACTGATCAAGAACGTTCAACGCAGCAATCGACACAAGCGATCCTTGATGGTATGGCATGGTTGGGATTGGATTATGACGAAGGACCGTTTTATCAGATGCAGCGATTAGATCGTTATCATGAAGTTGCGGAACAGTTATTGCGGGCTAATCAAGCCTATTATTGCTACGCAACCAAAGAAGAGCTGGATGAAATGCGTGAGCGGCAATTGGCTGCCGGTTTAAAACCCCGATACGATGGCCGTTGGCGCGATTCAAAACAAACGCCGCCCGCTGGTGTGAAGCCGGTTATCCGATTTAGAAACCCGTTGGAAGGCCATGTCGCATTTAACGATCAAATCAAAGGCCGCATTGTGGTTGCTAATAATGAGCTGGATGATTTAGTGCTGCTACGCAGCGACGGAATCCCCACTTATAATTTCAGTGTCGTGCTGGATGATCTGGATATGAACATCAGTCATGTCATACGGGGGGATGACCACGTTAATAATACGCCACGGCAGATTAATATTCTCAAAGCACTTGATGCGCCACTGCCAGAATATGCGCATGTGCCTATGATACTGGGCGCCAATGGCGAACGCTTGTCCAAACGTCATGGCGCTGTCTCGGTTACCCAATACCGGGATGACGGTTATTTACCCGAAGCTTTATTAAATTATCTGGCAAGACTGGGATGGTCGCATGGTGATGAAGAAATATTCAGCCGGGAGCAATTGATTGAATGGTTTGATTTGTCATCAATCAGCCGTTCTCCTGCCAAGTTCAACCCGGAGAAACTTCATTGGATTAACCAGCAGTACCTCAAGGAAGCTGATAATACCCGCTTGGCTGAATTGATAATTCCTTTCCTTGAGAAAGACGGTTGCCATGTTGCCGGCGGCACCAATCTGGAGCTTGTTGTAGCTTTGCTAAAGGAAAGAGTGAATACCATCGAAGAGCTGGCTGATGCGGCAGTTTACTTTTACCGTCCGTTGGAGCCCGCCGATGAGTTGAAGATTCAATACTTCAATACAGAAACAAAACCTATATTAGTTGGCCTGATAGAGAAGTTTAACCATATTGAATGGACACGTGAATCTATTCATCATGAAATAAAAACAACTGCCAAGCATCATGATGTCAAGTTACCCAAGATTGCAATGCCACTTAGGGTTATGGTAACGGGAGAAATCCACACACCTTCGATAGATGCGGTATTGGAATTGCTGGGGCGCGAAGAAACCCTCGCCCGTATGAATAGCCATTTAAGCAGCTTTCCTGATTGATCTTTTCTTTACAATAAATCAAGGCATCAGTATAATCCCCCTTCCTTTGATCAGGGGGTATAGCTCAGCTGGGAGAGCGCTTGCATGGCATGCAAGAGGTCAGCGGTTCGATCCCGCTTATCTCCACCAGTTTATCATTGACAATACGACGCTTTACGACATAAATTTCAATTAGTCCCCATCGTCTAGAGGCCTAGGACATCGCCCTTTCACGGCGGTAACACGAGTTCGAATCTCGTTGGGGACGCCACAAAAAATAACAGCTTGCTCATGCTGTACGTAACCCTAGCAGGCGTGCTTACAATCAAGCAATCCATCTACCGGAAGATGCAAGATAATTTCGCTAACCAAGGTTACAGTATTAAACGGCCTATTTCACCAGCTTCAGCAAATCAAACACCACCTTAGCAAAGCCAGCCGCTTTGGCGGGATCGGATAATAATTGCATCATCTGATATCTCACGCGCATCTTTGGAAAATCCCTGAATGTACGATTCCAGATGTAAGCGGCCAGGTTATTGGTGTTTTGTGTCATGGTTTTATTGCTTTTCTCATTTT
>CAKKRO010000116.1 GCA_919902625.1 Nitrosomonadaceae bacterium | reverse complement strand
GAAATCTGCTACAAAATAGATACTGAGCCACAAATTTCAAAGTTTCCCTAAACAAATCTCCTTTCTTTCCGTAACAATAAAAACTGAATATCATTAAAAAGATTTAAATCACAATCTAATTTATATTTTTCATAATATTAGAAAGTTTTTTTTAGATTTAATCTAAACTTCCACTGTTAATTGTCGTTACATAAAAACATGGGGAGCCATATAAACAAGCTAATTAGCTAACTTACGAACTGAATTGAAGCAACTTTGATGGTTTAAAAAAACAGAGCTTATTTACGGAGAAAAAAATGCCTGACAAAAATTTAAAATTCTTGGTAGTGGATGATTTTTCCACTATGCGCAGAATCGTTCGTAACCTTTTGAAAGAGCTTGGATTTGTCAATGTTGATGAAGCTGAAGATGGAGCAGTTGCATTACGTAAACTGCAAGAAGGTAATTTTGATTTTGTTGTCTCTGACTGGAATATGCCCAATATGGATGGCCTGACCATGCTTCAGAATGTACGTGCTAGCGAAACACTAAAAAAGATACCCGTACTCATGGTGACCGCCGAAGCTAAAAAAGAGAATATTGTTGCTGCAGCACAGGCAGGAGCAAGCGGCTATATTGTAAAGCCTTTTACTGCAGCTACCCTTCATGAAAAATTAAATAAGATTTTTCAGAACATGGAAAGTAAAGCATCCGTTTAAAAAAACAGCCGTTCTTCTCACAATAAATTATCGAGCTCAAAATGAATACAAAGCGCCTTATGAAAGCAAAAGTTGATGATGCTTCTCAAGAAGAAGCTAGCACAAAACCTGTTAAATTAGCCGAAACATCCATAGCATCCGCTCTAAAAAATATTGAAGAGAATGAACTTATAACGACTGATAAGAAAGTCATTGATCAGATTGGACAATTGACCCGAACCTTGCATGATAGTCTACGTGAGCTTGGGTACGACAAACGCCTCGAATCAATCGCGGCTGAAGCCCCCGAAGCACAAGACAAACTATCTTATGTCGCGGCTAAAACTGAGCAAGCAGCCGAACGCACGCTCAATGCCACCGAGATTGCGATGCCTATCCAGGAGAAGCTTTCAACAGATGCGATTCATTTGTCTGAACAATGGAAAGAAGCCTTTGAAGCACAGCAAGCCAAACCTGACACGGAGAAATTCAAAATATTAATGATTGATACGCTGCATTATCTTGATAATGTCCCTGCACAAGCTAATGCAACAAATGCACAATTGCTGGAAATCATGATGGCGCAGGACTTTCAAGATTTGACCGGCCAAGTAATCAAAAAAATTACTCATATGGTGCAGAGCTTAGAAAAAGATCTAATAGAATTGTTACTTGCCAATGTGCCAGCCAAAAAAGCTGCTGCCGAAGAAGAAGGACTCATGAATGGTCCGGTCACAAACCCAGAAAAACGCAGCGATGTGGTAAGTAATCAAGATCAAGTCGATGATCTGTTAGCTAGTCTCGGATTCTAGATCATACATTCCAACTACACTTCTTTCATTTATCCACGTTGATTTGCAAGTGTCTTCAGAATTTTTAAACTACTAGGTACTCAAACAACGGCCCTGGGTATTTGACCAGGGTCGTTTCAAAACAATCTTTAGAATTTTATGCTCGTTGTGACTTTCTTATCGAGCATAAAAATGCTTAATTATCTGTTTTTTCTTTATCTGCTGTTGCAGCTTCTTCATCTGAATCTTCTTGAGATTCTTCAGAATCTACAACAGGAGCACTTTTCTTAGCAGCTTTGGTTGCTCCCTGTTTTGCGCTTTCTTTTTGAACTGCTTCAAGATCAGCATCACTTAACATATCGCGGTCCATTAAGCTTGGAGGATATTGGCCTGGCTTTGGATCTCCGCACGCGGTTAATGTCAGCGCGATAAGAGCAACAACAAAAAGTGAATATTTCATGAAAATCTCCTTTGTATTAATATCAAATATTGTTTATGGACATATTCAATGTCACATTGAAACTCAATCAGTCACAAGCCACATGCCTAGCTTACGATCTTTATTTGGAATTAAATGCAGTTCCGCAGAGAGAAAATATGCTTTCAGAAAATTATGTGTTTAAAGAACTTAATTTTCTAAATTAGTAGGATATGATTTCTGAAGAGCATAAGGATAAATAAAACATTTACCCTTACGTAACTAAGGATAACATTTAAAAAATATTGTGTGTGATTTTATGTCAGAAAGTTTTTATTAGCGGCTGACTCCATTAATGACCCACCGATAACACCCTGCACATTGACCCATAGATGGGGCAAACCGAGTTCATCCAGCCAATCGGGTCCCTGTTCTTCCTTGAGCATACCAATGGTTGATGCACTACCCGCAACGACACAAAATTCACCAACCACACTCACCGCCGCCATGTAGCTGACTGGCCAACCGGTTTTTGGATTCAATACATGACCGTAGCGAACTCCGTTAACTGTGATACACCGCTCGTAATCCCCGCTACTTGCAAGAGCACCAGAATAAAGCAATAGCGTCTGTAACACACCATCGGATCGACGTGGATGACGTATCGCTATTCGCCAGGGACTGCCATCATGATGAGGGCCAATGATTTTGATATCCCCTCCCAGATTAACGATTCCATGGCGAATTCCAGCCTCCCGGCATAACGATGCGGCACGATCAACGGCATATTCCTTGACCACCCCACCAAAATCAATTTCCATTCCAGGAATGGTAAATGTCAGGATGGGACGCTGCCAGTTTAATTTATACCACCCAATCTTTGTGATCAGTGCTTGAATTGTTTCCTGGGCCGGTATGCTTCCAGATTTAAAATCCCAGACCCGGCGCAGAATTCCCGAAGTGATATCAAATAAACCATCACTTTGTTGATAACAAGTGGCTGCGTAATCCAGCAACCCGGCAGTTTCATCATCAACGGTTATGGAGCCGCCTCGTGCTGCTGTACGATTAATTTCGGATAAAAAACTGTCTGCACGATAGCGAGAATAGTTTGCTTCCAGACGATAAACATCATCCATGGCAATCTTGGCCGCACGCTTTGCTTTCTTTGCACTGCTGGCATAAAGCTGGATCGAGCAGGGTGAGCCCATTGCTTTAAAGTCATAGTGGTAATAATTTAGGCGAGTCACGATATTTTGCTAATGACAGAAATATTTTCAACAAATTATAGGAGTCATGGAAAAACAAAACCTGTCCTTACTTAAAATCGATAACTCCAGGTTGCTGACAGTGCCCCCTTACGTTCAAGCTGGAATCCATTAAAGTCATTCCTAACCGGTTGTACCCATTCGAAACTGAAACGATTACCTGCAAGCCGGCCACCAGGAATTATGGCATTTAGTCCTAACCCGATATCCCAAAATTGCCCCCCATAATTGGCCGGAAAATCCATGGGGCCAATCCGCGCATTAAATGAGTTAAAGTCACGATGTATCGCTCCTTGTACGGTATAAGCGCCACGCACTGAAGCAGTTAGCCATCGAGTCAAATCATAGCCGCCCCAGGTTGTCGCCTGAAAAACATCACCCAACCGATAACCTGATTTATTTTGGTTTTCCATACGCTTGATGCCATTAACCTGTGCACCCCAGGACCATCGATTGTATTCCCCTGCATAAGTCAGATTCGGCATAAAATCCCAAGTACCGCTCCCCAGTTGCATGCCAAAATGAATCAATCCACCATCAATCTGAAATAGCCGTCGCAACTGCAAATCCACCTTCCCGGTTGGCGCGCTGAGTCCCAGACTCATGTGGACACGGTGACCGGGAATATCAATCAGTTTAACGAGTGATGAAATCATGGTATCCCCTACAGCACCCGTTTCATGGCCGGCAATACCCTGGTGCTCATGCACGCCAGGCACAGGGGCCGGACGTCCGGCCAATGTACGCAGATTCATATCCATGTCCATGAATGTGGGCATCAACATGATGTTCCACCATTTGGCGGGTGCATACATGATATCGAGCATATGCATTCTCATGTTCATGTAAGTTGGAGTAAATCGGCATAAGGTAGTATCGCTACATCCTTGATCAACAATCGTCTGATCGTTCACTTTATGCGCGCCATGCATCATGTTTCCGTTCGTCCAGCTATGCATAAACCGGTAACCCACCATAAAATCTCCTGGCTTATCGAGCATATGGCCAAACATAATGCCCGCCGGTGGAGCCTTGTGTTGATGATGAGTCGGTGAATCTTGATGCTGGGAAAGATTTCTGCCAGGCATCGACAGATTGGTTGATTCCAAGTCAAGTTTCAGCGCCGCATTCGCCACATAATAATCAAAATCGGCAAAACCGTTACGCCCGCCACTGCCCAATTGCATTGAACTGGCACGCGTATAGTATTCAAAACCCGCTTCCAGCGCGACACCTTTCATAATCATTTTGTTCAATGTAACCCCGCCGCTTAAAGCTCCGAAACCGGCCAAACGGTGATCGCTGGAAAAATTCTCAGGTAATTTTCCGGCATCAAATGAAGCTGTTTTAGGCTGCACATTCAACAAAGCCTCATTAACCAGATTCCCGTTCTGGTCAATCAGATTAAAACTCGAGTCACGAACATATTGGATATTGGGGTTTTTTGCATCAATCCAGATCTGCCGCCCTAAACTATCGACTTCATTCCTTCGATAGGTCTGTTGAGAAAATAAATAGGGGTTATAGAAACCGGCAGCATCCTGAGAGTAATAACGAATACGGGGAGTCAGCGTCCATCCGCTGCCAATCGGCTGCACCCAGTTCGCATCGAATGTATGCGTATTGATGCCCCAATCATCCGTTGATAACCGGTATCCCAGATGCAATGCCGCATCGAATGCACTGACATACTGAATATACTTGGTGTTGATGGCTACTTGATTACGAACATTGGGCCGTTGTTCGAGGAGCGCACGCATATCCCCGGTAATCGGAGTGGTCTGGTTATTGTTCAAAACAGCCGGATCGACAAAGATCACCGTCATGACCTTGTACGGGTTCTCCATATAGCCATTGCTATGGGTATAACCGATATTGGCCTCGAGCAAAGCATTCTTGGTCAGAACTTGCGTCAAACCCAAATTGCCTGTCCAGTCATGCCGGTTACCCTGCAATATTTCCGAGCCTCCACGGCTTTCTATTTGCCGTGAAAATGCAGTTTTGGTGATATAAGGCGAAGCATCATGATCCAGAATAGCGCTGATATTACTGCTGGTATACCCTGAACCGAATTTGACACTGGTCAATTTTTGATTAAAGTCCAGGCGCCCGCTCACATTGCCAAAGTTTGATTTATAGTCCCTTTCTCTTGAGAAACCGCCACTGACATTCAAAGCCGCTTCATTCCATTCCCGGCTCAGGCCAAAATTGGCCTGGTTACGCGTTTCCGGAGATGCCGAGGAAAGCACCATCACCGAGCGGGGATCTTTGTTCATCAATTGATGATTCTGCGAATCCTGCCGGAGCGGATTTAAATCCCGATCCAACAGAACCTGACTATTATTGATGATCGGCGAAGCACCGACTGTTGTTATCCCTGTGGCTGTATTACCGAGAATCGGGCGATTGCCGTTGGCGGCCAATGGCGATATGGTAATCGGTGTTGCTCCGGACCAAGTATCCTGCGTGTAGCTGAAGTTGAATTTAGTACGATCAGTGAGAGAAAAAATGCCGCTGCCATGCAAGACATCCGCAGTAATGGGTTTTAAATTATTGGGAACACCGAATAAATCCCGTTTCCCTTCCTGATAACGGCTAAATTGAAAATTGATCCGATCGGCATCCGATGCATGAGCAGGTGTCAGCAATAAACCGGGAAGAACTAAAGCCGCCGATGTCAGCGCTTGTAATGCCTTGCTGGTTGTTGTGGATGATTCAGAAAATGTTGCGCAAGCAAGAGTTGAAACAGATGTTATCTTTATTGGATATGACTGACAAGAATCGACAATAAGGTGAGAACTGTCACCCCTGTGCGATCCCTTCTTATTATTAACCACTATCTGCCGGAACTAGCTTAGTAACAACCGCATCCACCACCGCCCTCAGCGGAATGAGTACTGGCAGCAGCTTCCCGGCTGCCATAGTTATGCATTCGTACCGTGCTTTGCAATGGATGTGGATCCAGTGCCATTTGAGGTTTTGCCAAATTTCCACGTTCCCAGGCTGCCACACTGACACAACCTGACAATCCAATACTCAGTGTCAGCATAAAAATACCGGTAATAATTTTTCTTATCCGCATAGGAACTTCATTCAAGCATCATTCTCATATTGAATACGACATGATGATTATGGTTTCTCCGTTAAAAATTGCTCAACCATCAAGCGCAATTTGTCCGTTTCTCCCTGGCGGAATCCCTGATGAACATAACGAATATTTCCTTGCCGGTCTATCAGATAAGACGAAGGCATGGCAATGACTTCAAAATCTTTGGCGCATTGTTTTGTTTGATCCGCAACAATATCAAACTCAACCGGGTTTTTATCCAGGAATTCCTGCGCATCTGCTTTTTTTTCATCCAGATTGACACCGATGACGCGCAGCCCTTGTGCCTTGAATTCATGCTCCAACTGGTTCAGAAACGGAAAAGATTTTACACAGGGCGGACACCATGAAGCCCAGAAATCAACATAAACGACCTCACCCTGAAAGGCGTGCAAGCCTTGAATGGGCGCCCCATCCAAAGTAGTAAAAGCGCAATCCGGTGACGGTTTGTTCATCTGCTGCGCCGCCATCAAGGAAGAGGTAGAGAAAATGGCAAGCAATGCGAATATGATCGACCCTGTCAGGAAGGATATTTGTTGTTTTATCATGATGTAATCAACTCTCTATCGATGTCTGTTCATTCTAAAAATCATTCAAACTGAGCAACCCCAATATCGGTTCCGGTATGCACATCTGTTATCGTATTGCAGTGCCAGTCGATATCGAATGATCTCGCGCCCTTGTTAGTTTTATTGACAATCAGCCAATAAACGCCCGGCCCACCGTGCAATGTAACAAAGGGGCTGAAATCAGCATCGCCAGAAATCGTATCGCTAATACTCACAGCCTGATCGCCTTTATAAAGCTGAAGATTAGTCAACAAGCCTGAAACGGGTGGAGAATTGTCTCTGATTCTAGCTATTAGATGATGCGGTTCACCATTGCCATCGTCAAAACAGGTAATAAAGGCAAGACCTGTAAAAGTCCTGGATATGCCTTCGGGATCCATGGTGGCACTACCACTATGTGCGCTGCCGATCGTTGCATAACCCGACATGCACATCACCATGCAAATGCTGATCGATAATTTTTTCAGGAATCTGGATTGCATCATCATTTCTCCTCGCAATAATAGCGCCGCAGCGCCAAAGCAACAGAACCTCATTATCCTTTTCAAACAGATAAAAGCAATGTGGCAAAATGTCGCACCTCTATAAACAAAATCCGGCGAGCTTGCGATCGCTGGCCGGATTCTGTCTTTGCGGCGAGCCGCAAGGAGTATCTGATTCAGTAGCTTACGGTTGCGGCCAGATTTGCTGTCCATTAATTTTTATGGGCATATCACGATTGATCTGTGC
>CAKKRO010000115.1 GCA_919902625.1 Nitrosomonadaceae bacterium | reverse complement strand
CCGAATCAATATGAGGTAGAAACAGAAAAATTGGAGAAAGTCGCTTAACTGGTTTGTCCAGATTTAGTTGACCACGTCAAACTGAAGTGTCCGGGTCTATTGAACCACATCAATTACGGAAAGCTCCATGAATTCTTCCTCTTTATAGAACTACGCGATAAGTTCGACTTTGCCGGTATTCAGGTGATATATCCCACCTACGATACGAATTCTCTTATGGTCGTGGTAGAAATCCAGAACAGGTGTTTTGGTTCTCAGTCTTTCAACTGTCATAATGACATTCATTTTGGTTACATTAGTTAAGCGACTGCTTGATGTATCGTTGACGGCTCTAACTGCAGGGGCTATCGCACTGGCTAACAATTGAATATGACCTGGAAAATCTTTATGGTGATCAACCGCATCCAAGGCTGCTTTCACTGCACCACAGCTTTCATGACCAAGAACCATGATTAATGGCGTATTGAGCACGACAACCGAATATTCAAGGGTGGCTACGTTATCATTTGTCAGGTAATTGCCAGCACCCCGGGCAACAAACAGATCTCCTTGCGCTTCATCAAAACAATGTTCAGGACTGACTCTGGAATCAGAGCAGCCCAGTATAGTTGCATACGGATTCTGTCCACTGGTTAGTGATGATTGGATATCGTGAAAGTCTAGCGGTTTGGATTTCCCTGAGACATAGCGTTCATTGCCCTTTATCAATCTTTCCAAAGCTTGATCCGGTGTTAAAACATTTTCAGGTTTAGGCGGAATCGTGTAATAAGGCTCAACAGGATTGCTCTTATTAGTTTTTGCAATTCCTGCGCTGATCATTCCGAAGCTTAAAGCAGATGCTGCTGTTAGTTTGAGAAATGATCGTTTGCTGGTGCATACATCTGAGTTCTCATTTTGATCATTGTTATTATCTTGTTCACAGCGATGACACATACTAAGAAATCCTTTCTCTAAAACCAATAAGACTTATAATTTTATACCTTCTTATCAGATAATTTGTTAGGTATCTAAGTAATATGCGAGTTTGTTGGAATGTGATTATCAAATTGCTGATGGATAGGCTTATGGAGCAATGTTTAACTTACTTCCCCTTCTCTACCCAGTTTATTTAATGGCATGTGGCATTAGTAAAACTGAATTGTCAATAATGTCCAAAATCTGATTTTCGAGTATACTGCCCCGCTGCAAGAATTATCCAGTAAAAGTGAAAATTTATCTGGGAGCAATGTGTTAACAAAAATAAAAATTATATTTATCTAAATAATGAAATTGGTATTTACCAAGGAGAATTTATGTATAGGCTAGTAACTAGTGTTCTGTTATCTGTATTACTGTGTATGCCCTATAGTGTTTTCTCTCATCCGGGAGAAGATCACGATGAGCCGGCTGCAGACTCTTCACCTCAATTGGAAAGTGGTATTGGATGGCGAGTTATTCGTTCTGTTGAAATGGGCACTTCTGGAAAACTTGTTCATATGGTGCTCATTGAGCATGATGTATATACGGATAAAACAGTCTATAGCGCTGCGATCAATAGACTTTGTCATCCTGATCAAGATTTCTGCAGAATCAGATTCTGGAGTCAGGAACGCTTTATACCGGAGAAAGTTTCTTTAACTACTGAGCAACAAAAACATC
>CAKKRO010000114.1 GCA_919902625.1 Nitrosomonadaceae bacterium | reverse complement strand
TCATCAATAAGCGGGGGATGCAGACAGATTGTGGTGATTTTATGTTGTTGCGGCGTTACGAGCTGGCTCGCAAGGAAGATATTCTGGCTATGGAATTGGTGACTGATGGCTTGCAAAAATTATTTAATAACACCAATCCGACATTGGCCCGTTTGCGAAATTTAGGGCTGGAGATCACCAATCATTTGCCGTTGATCAAAAATCGATTGATACAATACGCGCTGAATTAATTTTTTTAAACTGGGGACATCATGGTTATGCGCTGGAAGCTGGTCATTGCAATTTTGGTATTAAGTTTCTTTTCCGGGATTATCTGGGCAGATGAAGAAGCATTGAGAAAAGCCATTCAACCGCATTTCGCCGGTCACAACATTGAAAGTTTGAAGAAAACACCTTATTTGGGGCTATATGAGGTGGTTGTGGGCGATGAAATATTTTATACCGATGATAAAGCGGATTATTTCTTCTTCGGTCATGTGATCGATACTAAAACCCGGGTGAGCATGACGAATGAGCGTTTGCAGGAGATTAAGGCTGCGCGCCGTGTTCCGCTTGATTCCTTGCCGCTGGAATTTGCAATCAAAACGGTTAAAGGCAATGGTAAACGCCGATTGGCGGTTTTTACGGATCCTAATTGCCCTTACTGCAAGCAGTTGGAAAAGGAGCTGGTCAACGTTACGGATATTACCATTTATACCTTGCTTTACCCGGTACTGAACGGCTCCATGGAGGTCTCTAAGAAAATCTGGTGTTCTGATAATCAATTAAAAGCATGGGATGATTTTATGCTCAGGGGAGTTGCGCCATCGAGTAAGGATTGCGAGACGCCCTTGGAAGTATTGGTAAAATCAGGCCGTGAGAATAAAGTGTCGGGTACGCCGACACTGGTTTTTGCGGATGGCTCGATTGTGGGCGGCATGATTCCTGCCGCAGCGATTGAAGAAAAACTGGAAAGCGCAAGCAAGAGTCAATAAAGTTTAAAGTCGTCTCAGAAAGCCTGCCGGGTAAGTCCGGCAGGCTTTTTTATTGTCGCGTCAGTGCAGGCGCCGTATAGTCGCGTGGCATCAAAACCCACATTTTTCCCGATTGCTTCATTTTGCCTGCCTGATTGCCGGCTTCATGTCCGAATCCCCAGAAGAAGTCGGCACGTATGCCGCCCTTGATGGCGCCACCGACATCTTGCGCCACCATTAAGCGATTGAGCGGTTTATTTGTGTTAGGCCAGGTGGTTGCCAGAAATACCGGTGCTCCCTGAGGGATTGAGAGGGGATCGATGGCGATACTTCTGCCGGCTGTCAGAGGGATGCCCATTGCACCGATCGGGCCTGATAAATCGGAAGGCAATTCACGGAAAAATACATAACGGGCGTTTTGTTGCAGCAATTCGGCCAGTTTATCCGGATTTTGCTGCCCCCACTGCTTGATTCCCTGCATGGATGCTTTTTCCAGAGCCAACTCACCGCGTTGCACCAATAGCTTGCCGATAGAGTTATAAGGGTGGCCGTTCTGGTCGGCGAAGCCTATTTTCATCACTTCCCCGTTATCGAAAACAATCCGGCCGGATCCTTGAACGTGCAGAAAAAACAATTCAACCTCGTCTTCCACCCACAACAGTTCATAGCCGTTCAGTATTTTTGGATTATTCATGATTTCGGCGCGGCTGTAATATGGAACCACTTTGCGTCCATTCAGGCGGCCACGTAAGCGCAAATCTTTAAGTTCCGGATAGGCTGCGCCTAAATCAATAGTCAGGAGCTCATCGGGAGCAGCATAAACCGGGTAGCGATAACGGCTGGAAGGCTGGCGGCTTCCCTTGAGTAGCGGCTCGTAGTAGCCGGTAATCAATCCTTCTTCGCTGTTGTCCGTATTGATGATCTGATAAGGCGTGAAGCGGGTTTCAAAGAAATTCCGCAGTGCTGTGTTATTCGGTTTCTGCAGCGAGGCCGCAATTCTGCAGGTTTCTTTCCAGAGCGGTTGCTTGCTTAAAACAATGCAGCTTTTCACAAACGCTTGCCATGCCGGTGACAGATCATCATCCGTCCAGCCGGTCAGTGCAGACCATTGTGTTTGTTTGTGTATGGATTTTGTGAGTGGTTTTTCCGGGGGCGGAGTGACCGCTTCAGTGGGTTGACCGGGTGTTATGGTGGGGCTGATTGTTGCGGTAGAACAGGCAGCAAGCAACAGGAACGAAGCGGCTAAAAGAAAACTTAATTGGTTTTTCATTAAATATTGGTTAAAGTGAGGGCTTAATTTTTCAACTTTACAGCGATCCTGAATTTATGTGGTTACTTGTGGCCGAAGCAGCTGTGGCGTTAGGTTTATTTCTTTTTATCATATGGTGGACTATGTTTTCAGGTAAAAAGAAGGACGATGAAAACAAAGACTGATAGC
This sequence comes from Nitrosomonadaceae bacterium, assembly GCA_919902625.1. GTDB lineage: Bacteria > Pseudomonadota > Gammaproteobacteria > Burkholderiales > Nitrosomonadaceae > Nitrosomonas. Next base: position 19,686 of record CAKKRO010000114.1, on the reverse strand, counting down.
TGATTATCGTTGGGCTTGTCATTATATCGTCTGATGTAAAAATTGCCAGATAGTCCCGTTATACCGGATTTTCAATGTCAATAAACTGATGCCGGATACCGAATGCTTGTGCAATGTGATCCCCCAGCGCTTGTACACCATAACGTTCCGTTGCATGGTGTCCTGCCGCGATAAATGCGACACCTGATTCACGTGCGGCATGAACGGTTTGTTCCGAGATCTCGCCGGTAATGAATGCATCGACACCGCGCTGGATGGCCGCCTCAAAATAGCTCTGGGCAGCGCCGGTACACCACGCAATGCGCTGAACGGTTTTGTCTGGATCACCGATCATCATGGGCTGGCGCGATAAAGTCAGGGATATTTTTTCACCCAATGCGCCCAGGGTCATGGCTTGCGCCAATCTTCCCTGCACGGCAATGTCCTGCTCGCCGAAACGACTGGTTTCAATCAGCCCCAATTTTCTCCCGAACAAGGCATTGTTACCAAACTCTGGGTGGACATCCAGCGGCAGATGATAGGCGAATAAATTAATGCCGTGCTGCATTAATAAGGCGATGCGACGGCTTTTCATGCCGGTTATGCGCGTGTCCTCACCCCGCCAGAAATAGCCATGATGAACCAGAACCGCATCTGCCTTGGCTGCTACAGCGGCTTGCAGAAGATCGAGGGAGGCGGTTACGCCGCTGATAATGATATGAATGTTGTCGCGCCCTTCCACTTGCAGGCCATTTGGGCAATAATCATGGAAACGGGATATGTCCAGTAATTGATTCAGATGATTTTCCAGCTCATCTCGATGCATTGATTTTCTCCTTGACTCATAGACGGTTCAATAAATACATGCAGCTATTTTAATTTTGGAGTAACACGCTTTGATGTACAGACTCTGGTTGATTTTTGCACAAACTGCAACCGTATTGCTGGCTATTTTTTTTGTGGTTTCCACGCTGCGGCCTGAATTGTTACCCTGGAAACCCCGGGGGGAGATCGTGACGGTGAAAGAAGCCGCGCTTGTCGTGGATACTGGAAGACCTGACAGCTATTCCAAGGCAGCCGAGATAGCCATGCCGTCGGTTGTCAATATTTTTACCCGCAAGGAAATAAAAGAACCAGCTCACCCGCTGCTGAATGATCCCATGTTTCGCAGGTTCTTTGGCGAACAATTTGAGTCTCGGACACGCCGCACATCAAGCCTGGGCTCAGGCGTTATTGTCAGTCCTAATGGCTATATACTGACCAATCATCATGTCGTGGAAGCGGCGGATGAGGTTGAGATTGCATTGGTCGATGGCAGAAAAACCAGGGCGAGCGTTATTGGTTCAGATCCCGAAACAGATTTGGCGGTTCTGAAGGTTGATCTGCAGGATTTGCCGGCAATCACTTTCGGTCAGTCTAAACAAGTCAAGGTGGGCGATGTCGTGCTGGCGGTCGGCAATCCATTCGGTGTCGGGCAAAGTGTTACGATGGGTATTGTCGGTGCGCTGAGCAGGAGCCAGGTTGGGATCAATACCTTTGAAGATTTTATTCAAACCGATGCAGCAATTAATCCGGGCAATTCCGGTGGCGCATTGACAGATACGTCGGGCAATTTGATTGGCATTAATACAGCGATTTATTCGCGCACCGGTGGTTCGCTGGGCATTGGTTTTGCGATTCCCATTCATGCGGCCAAGCAGATCATGGAGCAAATTATTCAGTCGGGCGGTGTGATACGGGGCTGGCTGGGCGTCAGCATGCAGGATATAACGGAGGAGCTGGCGGAATCATTTAATCTGGATAATTCAACGGGAACACTGGTAGCCAGTGTGCTTAGAGATGGTCCGGCAGATAAGGCAGGCATCAAGCCAGGAGACATATTGATTGCTGTGGAAGGTAAGCCGGTAAAGAATTCAGCGGAGATGCTCAATCTGGTTGCAGCCCTGTCACCCGGCGATACCGCGACAATTATCGTGATACGCAATAAGCAGGAAAAGTCTATTCAGATAAAAGTGGGTATGCGCCCCAAGCAACAGTAAAAAATCAAAGAAACTTCAGGTCCGCGTCAATGGCATTGAATGCCTGGATAATTGTGAGTGACTTGTCAGGAATATAACGAAAATAATATTTATGAAGAATCTACTACCAGCCACGGGATTTGTATCCGTAATAGCCCATTGGTTTAGCGCCAACATTCTTGCATTGGGGCGTGAAATGCGCCTGTCTTATTTGCCACCGCTGATGGTTTACGTTGCTGCGGGTATTTCGGGGCTGACAGGCATTGTTGGCACATTCTACGTTAAGGAGAAACTGGGTCTTTCCGCTGAATTTCTGGCCATGCTGGGATTCTGGATGATGTTGCCATGGGCACTCAAAATGCCATTGGGTCATTTGGTCGATCTGGTCTGGCGCTGGAAGGGGCTACTGGTGTATCTGGGGGCTGGTCTGATCATGCTGAGTCTGCTGATCATGATCGGATTGCTGGGGCATACCGAAGCCATGGCAGCGATGGCATCTGTTGAAACCTGGTTTGTGCTATCCGCATTACTGGCGCCGATCGGTTATGTTTTACAGGATGTTGTGGCAGATGCCATGACAGTCGAAGCGGTGCCGCGAGTCGATGAAAATGGCCAGAAACTGGATCTGGAGAAACGCAAATTAATGCATGTCACCATGCAAACCCTGGGACGTGTGGCCATCATCGGTGGTGGCGTGCTCGTATCCATCGCCAATGTTTTTTTACTGCGCGATGCAGGCGCATTGCCGGAAGCTGAAAAGGAAGCCGTGTATTTGTTTGTTTATCAACTGGCTTTAATTATTCCACTGGTTTCTATTTTTGGCGTGGTTTTCGCATCCTGGCTACAGAGGCGTGAACTGAAACGTTTTCTTGCACAGGGCCATAGCCGGCAAGAGGCTGGTGTGCTGCTCGGTTTTCACTCAGAGCCACCGCCCGTTAACTGGTGGATTCTTGGTGGGGGGCTTGTTTTTACGGTGATGTCATTGGGTGTTGGTCTGAGCCGCATACCCGGTGGAGAAGAAATTATATTTGTCATCTCCATGGCTATCGTCATATTTCTGATGTGGCGGTTGACTGAAGAACTTGAGCCCGAAGCACGTAACGTATTGGTGGGCACAGCCGTTCTGATATTTGTATTTCGTGCGATTCCCGGGCCGGGCGCCGGTTCCACTTGGTGGATGATTGATACATTGGGCTTTGATCAGCAGTTTCTCGCCGTATTGTCTTTGGTTGGCGCGGTACTGACACTATTCGGCATGTTTATTTTTCGCCGCTTTATGGCCGAGCGCTCCATTGCTTACATCATCGGTTTTCTTACTATCGTAGGTACCTTCCTTTCGATGCCTATTATCGGCATGTATTTTGGTCTGCATGAATGGACGGCTTCATTAACGGGCGGTGTTGTCGATGCGCGTTTCATTGTTCTGATTGATACGGCATTGGAATCACCGTTGGGGCAGATTGCAATGATTCCAATGCTGGCCTGGATTGCAAATTCCGCACCCGAGAAGCTCAAAGCCACCTTTTTTGCTGTGATGGCATCTTTTACTAATCTGGCCCTGTCTGCATCCCAACTGGGAACCAAGTATCTTAATCAGTTCTACGAGGTCACGCGTGAAGTAAAAGATTCTGTTTCAGGTCAAGTAACTGTTCCAGCCGATTATAGTGAATTGGGGCAACTACTGATTACGGTCACGATTATTGGTTTTGTATTGCCTTTATTAACGATTTTAATCGTTAAGCATTCGCGCTTTCGTAATGCGTGATCAGCAGTGGCTTATATCCGACATCCTTTCCATTTATCCTGGCTTCTGGATGTAATTTAATGAATTGGCTAAATTATTTTATTTTGTATCCGATATAACGTAATACCTATAGATATAGGTATTTTTTAATCTACAAAAACTGAAGAGTTCGCTCTGTATTTTCAGTAATTTGTCTTTGATAGAGGATATATTATGAAAAAATTGTTTTTTATTATGATTCTGTTATTCGCATTTACGGGTACTGTATACGCAACGGTTAATATTAATACAGCTTCGCAAACTGAGCTTGAATCTCTTCAGGGCATTGGTCCTGCCAAAGCAAAAGCCATCATTGAGTATCGTGAAAAGAATGGCTCTTTTACCTCTATAGATGATTTGGAGAAGGTGGATGGCATTGGCCCCGGAATTATCAAACAACTACGTGATCTGGTTACAGTTGAAGTGGCGAAAAGCGAAGAAGCTCCGGTAAAACCGGAGTAATTGCTCGCAGTAAAAGGTTTGTTCAGATAAAAGCCCCTCCGAGTGGAATTCAGAGGGGCTTTTAATTTGGCGGGTTACAGAATGTTTCAATGTAGATAGCATGTGTGATAATCTGGAATAATTCTTTATGAAGCTTGCATTCATGTATAAAACGATTGAGAATTTTGCTGGTAATACGCCTTTAGTAAGACTCAAGCATCTACCTGGAACAACAAGTAATGTGATACTCGCCAAGCTTGAGGGTAATAATCCCGCCGGTTCGGTTAAGGATCGGCCGGCATTGTCAATGATTTCGCACGCGCAGAAGCGGGGGGAAATCAAACCGGGGGATACGCTTATTGAAGCAACCAGTGGTAATACCGGCATAGCGCTGGCGATGGCTGCGGCTATTATGGGTTATCGCATGGTATTGATCATGCCGGAAAATTTGAGCATAGAGCGGCGGCAATCCATGAGCGCATATGGTGCAAAAATTATCCTAACCCCCAAAACCGGAGGCATGGAACAAGCGCGGGATCTGGCGGAGAAGATGCGGAATGAAGGGCAGGGGATTATTCTCGATCAATTTGCCAATCCAGATAACCCTCTGGCTCATTATGAAGGCACAGCACCGGAGATCTGGCGCGATACGAATGGAAAGATTACTCATTTTGTCAGCAGCATGGGAACAACCGGAACGATTATGGGTTGTTCGAGATTCTTTAAAGAGCAACGATCGGCTATTAAAATTATCGGTGTGCAGCCAGAAGAGGGTGCGCAGATTCCAGGCATTCGCAAATGGTCCCCCGCTTATCTGCCTAAAATCTTTGACCCGGAACGGATTGATGAATTGTTATATGTTTCTCAAAATGAGGCTGAGAATCTGACGCGGCGGCTGGCATGCGAAGAAGGGATTTTTGCAGGTATTTCATCCGGCGGCGCTTTGGCAGCGGCACTCAAGGTATCCACTCAAGTTGAAAACGCGGTCATTGTATTTATTGTTTGTGATCGGGGTGACCGTTATTTGTCGACGGGTGTTTTTCCCGCTTAGAATAGAGGCTGCAGGTAATTAAAGACGCCATTAACTCAGTACGTTTATAATTAGCGAATTCTCAGATAAGAAGCGCAAAGTGCTGTCAATATCCATCATTTAAATATCCAATGCGGAATGTTCAAAAATAACTTTTCACTGCCTATTCGTGTCTACTATCAGGATACAGATGCTGGTGGAGTGGTATATCATTCAACCCACCTCGACTTCATGGAACGAGCGCGATATGAATGGCTCAGGGAATTAGGGTTTGATGTAAATTCATTGATTGAAATTCATAAGATGTTGTTTATGGTACGTTCGCTGGAGATCGAATATTTCAAGCCAGCGGTATTGGATGATTTACTGAACGTGACAGTAGCCGTAACGGAGACAGGCAGGAGCCGCATCACGCTGTCTCAGGAAATTTTATGCAGTCATGTCAAGCTAGTGAGTGCCACGATCCATGTGGTGTGTGTCGGCGCAGAAACTCTTAAACCAGTGAGTATCCCTGCGCCTTTACGTGAGAAAATTGGGAAGCCCGCATGAATACAACAGTAACACAAGATATGTCACTTCTTTATCTGGTTAGCAGCGCCAGTTTGCCGGTACAGCTGGTGATGCTAATTTTAGTCCTGGTTTCTCTTTTATCATGGTGGTTTATTTTTCGTAAATGGTTTGTCATCCGGCATGAAATAAAGAAAACGGATGAATTTGAGGATATCTTCTGGCGTGGCGCAGATCTGAATGCGCTTTATCAACGTGCAACAAGTTCGCGCTATGCTTCGGGCAGTATGGAACGTATCTTTGCCGCTGGTTTCGGTGAATTTAACAAACACCCCTTCGGATCCGATATTGAAGCAGTGATGGAAAGTACTCGCAGAGCCATGCGTGCTACTTATCAACGGGAAATGGATCATCTGGAGTCGCATTTGTCGTTTCTGGCAACGGTTGGATCAGTCAGTCCTTATATTGGCTTGTTGGGTACCGTATGGGGAATTATGAATTCTTTCCGTAGCTTGTCCAGTGTCACACAGGCGACCATTGCGCATGTTGCGCCGGGGATTGCAGAAGCTTTAATTGCGACCGCGATGGGATTGTTTGCAGCAATTCCCGCAGTGGTTGCTTATAATCGTTATGCCAGTGATACCGATCAATTGGCCACTCGGTTTGAAAGCTTTATGGAAGAATTATCTAATGTATTGCAACGGCGAGCAGCCGAATAAACAGAACTGAGAGGATTTTATGGCTCGTCGTGCCAAGCGTCGATTAATGAACGAGATCAATGTGGTACCGTACATTGATGTCATGCTGGTGCTGCTGATCATTTTTATGATTACAGCGCCCATGATTAATCATGGACAGATTGAGTTACCTCAGATTGGCAAATCTTTAGCGACACCGGCTGTGCCACTGGAAGTGATTATTAAAGCGGATGGCAGTTTAACGTTACGTGATCGTGCAAAATCAACTGTGGAACAGAAGGTGGATCGTGATCAGTTGATTGAAGCCATCAAACAGAAGCAGGCACAGAATGCAGATCAGCCAGTCGTGATTGCGGCTGACAAAAATGTGCGCTATGAAGAGGTCATTAAAGTAATGGATATTCTGCAACAGAATCAAGTGCAGAAAGTTGGCTTGCTGGCTCAACAAAAATGAACGATTTGTAATGAGTGTGAGCGTATTACGCAATTCATCCCATTCCGAACCTAGATTATTATTGGCAGGTGTGCTGGCTTTGCTGGTGCACCTCGGTTTTATTGCTTTAATGATTTTTGGCTTAAACTGGAAAGATCATCCGCCGGAAGGTATGGTAGTGGACATATGGACTGAATTGCCCCAGCCCATTCAGGAACCTGTAAAGACTTCGCCACCTCCTCCACCTCCACAACAGCAACCTAAGCCAGCGCAAGAACCTGTCAAGCCGAAACCACCCGAGCCGGAGCCGCCTAAACCGGAGCCACCCAAACCAGTGGCAGAGAAAGTGGCTGTAACGCCACCGGTTAAAAAGCCGGATATTGCACTGAAACAGAAGCCTGAACCCATTAAAGAGGATAAGCCGGATCTACAGGAGCAAAAGAAAAAAGAGCAGGAAAAAATTAAGGAACAAGAAAGATTGAAGGAGCTGGAAAAGCAGAAAGAACTTGAGAAACAGAAAGAATTAGAGAAACAGAAGGAGCTGGAGAAACAAAAGGAATTAGAAAAGCAGAAAGAATTGCAGAGGCAGAAAGAAAGAGAGCTGGCGGCACAACGGCAACGTGAACAAGAAGTGAAAGCCCAGCGGGAAGCTGAGGCTCAACGGGCTGCGCAGCAAGCAGCGGCAAGAAATCAGGTAACGAATGAAATCTCGAAATATAAAGCCATGATTCTTGCCAAGATTAAGAGCAGAATTGTAATGCCGCCGGACCTGCCAGGTAATCCGGTGGCTGAATTTAATGTTACGCTGCTTCCGGGAGGAGATATTCTGGATGTCAGGTTAAGCAAGAGTAGTGGCCATGCAACTTTTGACAGTGCTGTCGAACGTGCGATCTTTTTATCGAAACCATTGCCATTACCCCCTGATCCTGCTTTGTTTAATGAGTTTCGTAACTTGAATATTACAGTGCATTATCGTGAATGATTGTTATAATCAACGGGAATTTTTTGTTTTTAACGCTTCTTCAATACTTATGTCAATTCATTTGTGCAAATATATTCGTAGTCCGTTGATCTTTCTTTTATGGTTGATCAGCACTCCTTTACACGCTCAACTTAATATCGAAATTTTTGGCGGTGGGGCGTCACGCATTCCGGTTGCTATTGTTCCTTTTGCAGATGAAAATAAACTTCAGCAAGGTATTACGACGGTAATCGGGGCTGATTTGCAGCGCACCGGTTTGTTCAGATTGGTGGATCCCTCCGGCTTGTCACCCCACGCGCCTGTGGAGGTTGTTTATGCTGATTGGGTTAACCGGGGCGCTGACGCGTTGGTCATTGGTCGTGTCATAAGCTTGCCTGGTGATCAGGTGGAGATTCAGTTTCGTTTGATGGATGTCGCTAAAAGATCACAATTAACAGGCTTGGCAATTACAGTTCCAACGACGCAATTACGTGCTGCAGCGCATCGCATTGCGGATATTATTTATGAAGCACTGACAGGTGATGTGGGTGTATTCAGTACGCGCATTGCTTACGTGATGAAACGTGGCAATAAGTATGCACTGCAGGTCGCTGATGCGGATGGATATAATGCCCAATCCATCATTGAATATACTGAACCCATTATTTCCCCTGCTTGGTCACCGGATGGTGGTCAGCTGGCTTATGTTTCATTTGAGAATAAAAAGCCGATTGTTTATGTGCAAACATTAGCCACACGCGAGCGTAGGGCCGTTGCCAGCTTTAAGGGAAGTAATAGCGCGCCGGCCTGGTCGCCCGACGGTAAAAAACTGGCTGTCGTGCTGACGGGGCAAGGCGGGTCGCAAATATTCCTGGTTAATGCTGATGGGAGCGGTTTACAACGGCTGAGTAGAAGCTCCGGGATTGATACGGAACCGAGCTTTTCTCCCGATGGCCGATCAATCCTGTTTACTTCCGATCGTGGCGGCAGCCCGCAAATTTATCGAATGCCGGTCACTAATACTGAGAACAGTACTGCTGAACGCCTTACTTTTGAAGGTAATTACAATGTCAGCCCGGATTTTAGTCAAGATGGCAAAAGTTTCACTTTTATCCATCGGAGCAATAATCAATTTAATGTAGCGGTTCAGGAAATTGGTTCGCGGCAAGTACAGATACTGACCAATTCCAAATTTGATGAGTCTCCTAGCTTTGCGCCCAACGGCAAGATGATCTTATACGCTACTGAGATTGATGGGCATGGTATATTATCCGCAGTTTCCAGGGATGGACAGACAAGGCAGCATCTTTCAGTACAAACAGGTGATATCAGAGAGCCAGCATGGGGCCCTCTGCCAAAATGGAAGTGACGGATTAATTTTTAATTAAAAGGAGCTATAAATGAAAAAATTATTAAGTGTTTTATTGATCGTTCTGTTATCAGCTTGTGCCAGCCAGACAACGCAACCTGAAGTTGATGATCTGTCAGCAGGTGCGGATGATGGTTTAGGAGGTAGCGATTTGATGGGTTCCGGTTCTGGTAGACCAGGCTATTTTAGTCAATTGCAGGATCCCAATAGTATTTTGTCGCAGCGTAGCGTTTACTATGATTACGATAGCTATACCGTAAAAGGTGAGTACAGAGAATTGGTGCTTTCCCACGCCAGATTCCTGCGTGACAATGCGGATGCCAGTGTAATACTGCAAGGAAATACGGATGATCGCGGCAGCCGTGAATATAACCTTGCTTTGGGTCAGCGTCGTGCAGACAGTGTAAGAAATATGATGACATTGGCGGGCGCCCGGGATGGACAGATTGAATCTGTCAGCTTGGGAGAAGAAAAACCTCGCGCATTGGGATATGGCGAATCGGCCTGGAGCCAGAATCGTCGCACAGACATCCTTTATCGGGGTGAGTAAGCATGCTGATACGCGCTTTCTTCCTATTGCTGTTAATGAGCTGTAGTGTTAGTAGTTATGCGGGGTTATTTGGTGACGATAAAGCACGCGAACAGATTAATGCATTACGTAAACAAGTGAGTGAAATGGAAGCGCGTATTGTCAAGATGGAGCAAGCGCTGAGTAGTCAAGCATTGCTCGAGCTTTATGCACAAGTTGAAACACTTGGACTTGAGTTGGGAAAATTGAATGGGCAGATAGAAATGCTGAGTAACGATAATACCTTGTTACAAAAGCGGCAACGGGATTTCTATATCGATTTGGACAATCGATTGCGCCAGATTGAGCAGCCCGATAAGCGGACTCCATCTTCGCAAACGGAACCTAAAAACGCTCCCCATAGCATGGCACCTCCTTCTTTCCCTCAAGAATCAACTGCAGCTCCGCCCTCTGTGGCGGCAGTGCCGGAAGAATCTGCATCAACTGCCGGAATAATTTCTTCGGTACAGCCTGATGCAGGGCCAGGGCCGGTGTCAGCGAATGAACTGGCACCAGCGGGGCCGGTAGAGAATGATGCTTACAAAGAAGCCTATCATTTATTTAAGAATGGCGAGTATGCGGGTGCCATAGCGCACTTTGAGGGTTTTCTGGAAAATTATCCTCAATCGAATCTGGCGCCGGGTGCTGCTTACTGGATTGGTAATGCGCATTATGCATTACGTGATTATCAGTTGGCGATAGAGGCGCAGAGAAAATTGATTGGTCAATATCCCGATAGCCTCAAAGTACCGGATGCTTTTCTTAATATTGCCAGTAGTCAGCAAGAAATGGGTGACAGTAAGGCAAGTAAGCAAACATTAGAAGATTTGCTGGCGAGATATCCACAAAGTGAAGCTGCAAAAAAAGCCAAGCAACGTTTGGCTAACATCAGATAAATTCATAACTTAAGCAAATAGCTGAGGCTGTTTGTTGCACATTAACCAGAAAGTAGCGGCATGGTTAAATCTCTTTTCTCCAGGTGACCCATCATTGTGCAGGCGTTAGAAGCGACAACCTTGCGTATCAGTGAAATTTTCTTTTCCTTGCAAGGTGAAACCAGCCGGATTGGATTGCCGACAGTTTTTATACGTTTGACAGGCTGCCCTTTACGTTGTGGCTACTGTGATACGGCTTATGCTTTTACCGGGGGTGAAAGTATGGCGATATCCAGCATTCTGGACCAAGTGGCTCAATATCGGTCGAATTTTGTCACAGTGACAGGGGGTGAGCCATTGGCACAGAAACCCTGTCATGTTTTGCTTGCAGCGTTATGTGATGCGCAATACGCTGTATCACTCGAAACCAGCGGTGCACTGGATTTATCCAAAGTTGATGCGCGTGTGTGCAAAGTCATGGATATCAAAACACCTGGATCAGGCGAAGTGGATAAAAACAATTGGCGCAATCTTGCTCATCTGACACAACAGGATGAGATCAAATTTGTGCTTTGTGATGAAGCAGATTACCAATGGGCTTGTGAAATCATGCATACCAGGCAATTGCATTCAATATGTCCAATTTTGTTTTCGCCGGTTTATGGTAGTTTAGAACCGGCGACACTGGCGGCCTGGATATTACGTGACAGACTCCCTGTAAGAATGCAGATGCAAATGCATAAATTGCTTTGGGGAGAGGGGCCGGGACGTTGAAGCTTTAAAACTTTTTAAGTCTATCAGAATATGAAAAAAGCGGTTGTATTGCTATCCGGCGGGCTGGATTCTGCGACGACACTGGCTATCGCACGTGACAGGCGATTTGCGTGCTATAGCTTGAGTATCGATTATGGCCAGCGGCACAGATCGGAATTAGAAGCTGCACAAAATGTTGCGCGATCTCTAGGCGCTCATACACATCAAGTTATCAAGATAGATCTGGCGGCATTTGGTGGATCAGCACTCACAGATCAATCGATGGCAATTCCAATTTCTGGAGAGAACACAGACATCCCCGTCACTTATGTGCCCGCCAGAAATACCATCATGTTGTCGCTGGCACTGGCATGGGCTGAAACACTGGATTGCCAGGATATTTTTGTCGGCGTGAATGCGGTCGACTATTCCGGCTACCCGGATTGTCGTCCAGAATACATTCAGGCTTTTGAGAACATGGCGAATCTGGCAACCAAAGCGGCTGTTGAAGGTAAAAAATGGACCATTCATGCGCCACTCATCCATTTATCCAAGAAAGAAATTATTCAGGCAGGCCTTGCTTTAGGTGTTGATTATAGTATGACAGTTTCTTGTTATCAGGCGGATGCATTGGGCCGGGCTTGTGGCGTTTGTGATTCTTGTCGCTTTCGCAGAGCAGGATTTGAAGCAATGGGGCGAGTGGATCCGGCGCGGTATAAGTTTTAGATTTGAATCGTGCGCGTATTACATGTGCTTAAAGTACATGGGATTAATTATGGGCTGTGTAAAGAATGGTTTTTTAAAAAGATACATGGAATTTATGGTATATCTTTTGACTTTCTTTCAATACACACTCCCAGTTTCTTTACGCCACGTATAATTCCCAGTTTTGCAACACTGACTTTAACCCAGGGGGATTTAAATTCTCTCAGAATGGTCTGTGCGATATGCTCAGCCAGCGCTTCCAGTAGAGAAAAGTGTTTTTCTGCCAGAATTTCATTGATACGTTTTACAATGAGCGCATAATCAAGCGCATCTTCAATATGATCCGATTCGCAAGCACGGCTGGTGGGTAACGCAATTTCCAGATCGATCTGAATAGTCTGCGCAACCTTGCGTTCCCAGGGATAAATTCCGATCAAAGTTTTTGCTTTAAAATCGTGAAGAAAAATAATATCCATACTATAGGTTATAGGTTATAGGTATGGCGCTAAAATGAGCCGGTTATTTTTAAGGGTTGTCATGGGAGTCGTGAAGGAGTTGTGGGTGTGAGTCAAACGAGATTCTATTCTATTTTGTTAGAGCGGTGCTAATACTCATGACAATATGGGTGTTTGTTCTATTGGCTTACTTGTTGGGATCGGTTTCCTTTGCGGTGGTGTCCAGTTGGATTTTTCGACTGCCGGATCCGCGTACCTATGGCTCAAAGAATCCGGGGGCGACCAATGTTCTGCGCAGTGGCAAGAAAGCGGCGGCTATCCTGACGTTATTGGGTGATGCGGGTAAAGGCTGGTTGGCGGTGGTTCTGGCGCAATATTATGCACCGCTCTGGGGTGTGGGTGATGAAGGGATTGCTGCGGTTGCATTGGCAGTGTTTCTTGGGCATGTTTTCCCGGTGTTTTTGCGCTTCCAGGGTGGCAAAGGGGTGGCCACTGCCGTTGGAGTATTGTTAGGTTTGAATCTATGGATTGGTTTAATGGCGATAGCGACTTGGTTATTGGCTGCGGTGATCGGGCGGATATCATCCCTGTCTGCTTTGGTTGCAGCCATACTCGCACCGATATATGCAGTGGGTATTCTTGGTTTTGAAGAGAGTGCCTTGGCAGTTTTGCTCATGTCATTAGTGTTGATTTGGCGTCATCAATCCAATATCGTGAATTTGATGGCAGGTAAAGAAGCGCGTATTGGTGAGAAGAGTTCTTCTGACTTGTGATCACTCGATCAATTATCGGACCCTCCAAGCATTTCCAAATTCCAGCGTGCTTTGACGGTAAAACTGCTGGCTGGTTGCCAGTCTTCTTTATGCATTGTTTGCAGTCGCATTGCGCCAGCAAATGCAATCATGGCGCCATTGTCTGTGCAGAATTCGAGTTCAGGATAGAAGACCGTTGCCCCTCTTAAGGCTGCTTTATTGCTGAGATTCTGTCGTAATTGATCATTGGCGCCCACCCCTCCAGCCACCACCAGTTGTGTAAAACCGGTCTGTGATAAGGCTGCCAATGATTTTTCCGTCAATACTTCCACGACGGCATCCTGAAAAGCCAAAGCAATATCAGCGCAGGTTTGCGGCGTAATTTCATGTTTGTTAATCAGGGTAAGTACTGCTGTTTTTAAACCGCTGAAACTGAAATTGAGATCCCCGCTATTGAGCATGGGCCGGGGAAGCTTAAAGCGCCCTGGTTGACCTAGTTGAGCAAGCTTTGATAAAGCTGCCCCACCCGGATAACCTAATCCCAGTAATTTTGCCGTTTTATCAAAAGCCTCGCCTGCGGCATCATCAACGGTTTCACCCAGCAGTTTATATTGACCGGCAGCGTCAACTCGCATTAATTGCGTGTGACCTCCTGATACCAGGAGCGCTATGAATGGAAAGCCTGGTGCGGGTGTGGATAATAAGGGTGATAACAGATGTCCTTCCAGATGATGCACGCCCAGTGCAGGAATTTTTAATGCAAAACTAAGCGCAGCACCGATACTGGCGCCTACCAAAAGTGCGCCAGCCAGACCAGGGCCTTGAGTGTAGGCGATGGCGTCAATTTCCGGTAATTCACATTTTGCTGCAAACAAGGTTTGCTGAATCAAGGGTAATACCCGCCGGATATGATCGCGTGACGCAAGCTCTGGTACCACGCCGCCATATTCACTATGCATTTCTATTTGTGAATAGAGTGTATGACCCAATAGACCACGCTCTGTATCAAAGAGCGCGATCCCTGTTTCATCGCAAGAAGTTTCAATACCCAGAACAATCATTAGGAAAAGTAGGAGAGTTACTCTTTTATAACAGAATTCTTGGTGTTATAATCAAAGGCTTTTGTTGCGCCTTATTGACAGCTTATTAATTTTAAGTGCGGAATAGATTTAAATTATTATTATATATTAACTAAACCAAGGGTTTTGCATATTTATGACAACCATCAAAGTGAAGGAAAACGAGCCATTTGAAGTTGCTATGCGACGCTTCAAGCGCTCCATAGAGAAAACAGGAATATTGACGGAATTGCGTGCTCGCGAGTTTTACGAGAAGCCGACTGCAGAACGTAAGCGTAAGCTGGCAGCGGCTGTAAAACGTAATTACAAGAGACTGCGCAGTCAGTTGCTGCCCCCCAAACTTTATTAAATCATCAATAAAAATAAGATCCATTTGGGATTGGTTTATATAAAAATGTCATAAATAGTCGGAACGACAATCAACCACATCAATAATTTTTGCGATGAGCTTGAAACAAAGAATTACTGAAGACATGAAAGCGGCTATGCGCTCGGGGGATACCAAGCAGCGGGATACTATTCGCTTGCTGCAAGCCGCCATCAAGCAGCGTGAGGTGGATGAACGCATAGAACTTGATGATGCGGCGGTAATCGCGGTTATTGAAAAAATGCTCAAACAGCGCAGGGATTCTATTGCTCAGTACGAAGCTGCGCGGAGAGTTGATCTGGCTGATATTGAGAAAAGTGAGAGGTCTGTTTTAAGCGCATATATGCCACAAGCACTTAATGACGCTGAAATAGAAGCTTTGATTGCTGAAGCGATTTCAGCGACAGAAGCAAAGGGCATGCAGGATATGGGTAAAGTGATGGCCCTGTTGAAGCCGAAACTTGCAGGGCGTGCCGATATGGCTAAAGTGTCCATCCTTATTAAAGGAAAAATATCTACCTGAGATTACGCTCTACTTAGGGATTCCGTTAGCTTTAAAAAAACCTGTAGCCGTTGTAATTTCTTTATACTTGAATGCTGGGCATTATTGATTACTTTCGATAGATGATTCCTCAGCCTTTTATTCATGATCTGCTCAATCGTGTAGATATCGTTGATGCGATTGACCGTCATGTGCCACTCAAGAAAGCGGGTGCTAATTTTGTAGCCTGCTGCCCGTTTCACAGCGAAAAGACCCCTTCATTTACAGTCAGCCAAGCCAAACAGTTTTATCATTGTTTTGGTTGCGGAGCGCATGGTAATGCGATTGGTTTTTTGATTGAGTATAGTGGCCTGAGCTTTGTCGAGGCAGTTAATGATCTGGCGGCTTATGCAGGAATGCAGGTGCCTGTGCAACAAGCGGACGCATCTTTCAAAGAGACTGGTGCGGATTATTTATCGCAATATCCAGCGGAAGGATATAACAATAATCATCTGGAGATATCACCACAGGATCTATTAAGTGTGATGCAAATTGCTACCCGGTTCTATCGAGAGCAACTTAAGGTTTCAGAAAAGGCGATTGCTTATCTTAAGAAACGTGGTTTGTCCGGTAAAACGGCGGCGCGATTTGCAATCGGTTATGCACCTGCCGGCTGGCAAAATCTCGAAGCGGTTTTTGCTGAGTATAAGTCTGAAGAAACCCGGAAATTATTAGTTAAAGCAGGATTGGTAATCCTTACTGATGAAGGCAAACAATATGATCGGTTCAGGGATCGTATTATGTTTCCGATTCTTAATCAAAAAGGACAGATCATTGGTTTTGGTGGCCGGGTATTGGAGCAGGAGGAGCCTAAATATCTGAATTCTCCCGAAACGATTTTATTTGAGAAAGGACGGGAATTATATAACTTCTTCTCTGCGCGCCGGGCTATTCGTGAAGCGGATTGCGTGGTTGTCGTCGAAGGTTATATGGATGTTATAGCGCTTTCACAGCACGGGATCGATTACGCAGTGGCTGCCTTGGGGACAGCTACAACCAGCTTTCATATACAGAAGCTTCTGCGTCAGACGGATAATATTATTTTTTGTTTTGATGGTGATAAAGCGGGCAGGAAGGCTGCATGGCGCGCACTTGGGAATAGTCTGGCACTGCTTTCAGATGGCAAATATTTAAGTTTTCTTTTTTTGCCTGAAGGGGAAGATCCCGATAGTTATGTGAGTCAATACGGGAAAGAGTCCTTTGAGCGGCAGCTCAAACAGGCAACGCCTTTATCAGAATTTCTATTTAAAGAACTGTGTTCAGGGGTAAACCTTCAAACCAGTGAGGGCCGGGCCAAGTTAGTCAGTGATGCAAAGCCGCTATTGCAACAAGTAAAAGCATCCGCATTATCACTAATACTTTTAAAACGCTTGGTGGAACTGAGTGGAATTGGCCGAGGCGAGTTAGAAGAGTTATTACAAATCAAGCGATCACCAAAAGCCCGATTGATGGAGAGCGCGCCGAGGAAGCAACCTGTCACGCCTTATCATTGGTTAATTCTGATGCTGTTGTATAGTCCCAGTTATATCAATGAACTGGATAGAAGTTTGCTTGTCGGATGCAATGGGGATAATGAAGAAATTGAGGTACTGAGAGTGCTGGTTGATTTTCTTGATGCGCACCCCAATCTGATTGAAAGTAATCTAGGGTCCTCAATACTGACTTATTTACACGATAGCCCGCACAGAGCATTGCTCGAAAGTATTGAGAGTGAGGCCTTGGAATGGAGTAACGTGACTGATTTAGAAGCAGAATTTATGGGATCGTTAGAGAAGTTACAGCAAGTGCAACGCAAGAAACGCATGACTGAATTACATAGTAAATCTTTGGATGTGTTGACGGATGAGGAGAAACGGGAACTTCAACGATTGGCTATGCTCTGAAGTCAGTTACAAGATGTCAGGAGTATCGAATTTTGATATAATCCAAGGTTTTCAGCTTTTAATTTATCCATATTATTGGAATCCAATATGCCAAAGACAAAAGCGGTCAAGTCGGAAGATAATGAAGTTACCAAGAAGGTAACAGCCAGAAAAGCAAAAAATGCCGGCAAAGAGATCATAGAAAATGAAGAATCGGGTCAATTAACAGCTAGAGCTGAAAAAAGAGTAAAAGAAACTACAAAAGTGGCTGCTAAGAAAATAAACGTAAAAACAACAAATGAAGATGATACCGGTATAAAAGTATCTTCTAAAGCAGTTAGTGATTCGACCGAGGTTGATCAGGCGGCGCTTGGTGCAAATGATATCGAGTCCAGCAATGGCAAAAAAACTAGAGGCAGAACCTCAAAAAAAATAAAAGCAGCTGCGGGTAAAGAACAGGCTGATAATGTAGAAGCGGTTTCTATTATTCAGAATGGTCATTCACTGCCGCAGGATATCGAAGCACGCCGTATGCGCCTGAAAATACTCATCGGCCTGGGCAAAGAGCGCGGGTATCTGACCTATGCTGAAATCAATGATCATCTGCCCGATGATATGCTGGATACAGAGCAGATAGAAGGCATCATCAGCATGATTAATGATATGGGCATATCTGTGCATGATGAAGCACCGGACGCCGAAACATTGCTGATGTCAGATGCGACAACAACCGTTGCCGATGAAGATGTGGCTGAAGAAGCCGAAGCTGCGCTCTCTACAGTAGACTCCGAGTTCGGACGTACGACGGATCCAGTACGTATGTATATGCGTGAAATGGGTTCGGTTGGTTTGCTGACGCGCGAAAGTGAAATTGAGATTGCAAAGCGCATAGAAGGTGGTTTGCGTCACATGATTCAGGCGATTTCAGCTTGCCCGCCGATTATTGCAGGAATCGTGAACCTGGCAACTGAAATTGAGAAAGATAATCTGCGCATTGATGAAGTTGTTGATGGATTGCTGGATGCAGATGCTCAAGACATCATTAATGAAGAATTTTCTGATGAATCTTTAGAACAAGAACTAGACTCGAATGATCTTGGTGACGAGGACGAAGACGGGGACGGAGACAGCGCAGCGATAGCCAGTGCAAATTTATTGAAACTGAAATCTGACGCGCTGGAACGGTTTTCGATTATTCGTGGAATATATAATGAAATGCAAGTCCTTCTTGAAAAAGAGGGGCCTTATCATCAAGGATATATTGAGTTACAGGATAAAATTTCATCTGAGCTGATGGCTATTCGCTTCTCGGCAAAAATGGTGGAGAAGCTCTGTGATACTCAGCGTACACTTGTAGGTGACGTGCGTAACTCTGAACGCAAAATTATGGACTTATGTGTATCCAAGGCAAAAATGCCGAGGAATCATTTCATCAAGACTTTTCCTGGGAATGAGACAAACCTTGATTGGGTAGCGCAGGAAATTGAAGCTGGAAAACCCTACAGTCAGGCGCTCGAGCACTATAAGCCTGCAATTATGGAAGAACAGCAGAATTTGTTGTCACTTAAAGATGAAATTGGTATTTCAATCAAGGATCTCAAAGAAATCAATCGCAAGATGTCGACGGGTGAAGCAAAAGCACGTCGAGCCAAACGCGAAATGACCGAAGCAAACCTGCGTTTGGTGATATCCATTGCTAAAAAATACACCAATCGGGGATTGCAATTTCTTGATCTGATTCAGGAAGGCAATATCGGCTTGATGAAAGCCGTGGATAAATTTGAATACCGGCGCGGCTATAAGTTTTCAACTTATGCGACATGGTGGATACGTCAGGCGATTACGCGGTCTATTGCTGATCAGGCGCGCACAATCCGGATTCCGGTGCATATGATTGAAACAATCAACAAAATGAATCGTATTTCACGTCAGATTTTGCAAGAAACCGGGCAAGAACCGGAACCGGCAGTACTGGCGCAGAAAATGGAAATGCCTGAAGAAAAGATTCGTAAGATTCTTAAAATTTCCAAAGAACCGATCTCTATGGAAACTCCAATTGGGGATGATGAGGACTCTCATCTGGGTGATTTTATCGAAGATGCGGCGACCATGGCGCCGGCTGATGCAGCAGTTTATGCTAGCTTACGTGGGGTCACAAAGGATATACTTGACTCTTTAACACCGCGCGAAGCCAAAGTACTGCGCATGCGTTTTGGTATCGAAATGAATACTGATCACACCTTGGAAGAAGTCGGAAAACAGTTCGATGTCACGCGTGAACGTATCCGCCAGATTGAAGCCAAGGCATTACGCAAGTTGCGCCATCCAGCGCGTTCTGAACGTTTACGCAGTTTTCTGGACACAGGGAACAATTAGAAGCTGAAATATGGGGTCTGTAGCTCAGTTGGTTAGAGCAGGGGACTCATAATCCCTTGGTCGCTGGTTCGAGTCCAGCCAGACCCACCAACAAATCAAGAGGTTAGATTAATTTCTAACCTCTTTTTTCTTTT
>CAKKRO010000113.1 GCA_919902625.1 Nitrosomonadaceae bacterium | reverse complement strand
TTTAGTCCAACTGGCAATCATTTATCTTATTTTCATCGCAATGAAGACGCGTATGAACCACCCTAATTCAATAAATTAATTGCCAGTTTTCTGACTGTGAAATGTAATTACAGTGCCTGAAATACAACATCTGCAACTGATAATGCAGTGGATTGTTGTAACACGCCGACAAAAGTAATACTGGCGACATCGTTTACAAAATGCACCACGATATCATTGCCTTGGGGATCAATGCTGGTGATATAGGGAGACAGTTGCTCAAAATTCTGAATACCTAGTTGCGTATCGAATGCGACTTTATCCACGCCAGGAATGAAGTCCTGAAAAACGTAATTACCGATATTTGATATACCAAAAATGTCTGAACCCCCGCCACCAATCATCGTATCGGTGCCCAATTGCCCGACCAAGGTGTCATCGCCATTATTACCGGTTAAAGTATTGCTAGCACTATTGCCAACCAATTTATCATTGCCGAATCCTCCGGTCGCGTTCTCAATGACCGTATTCAAACCGAGAGATAGATTGTTCTCAGCCACCAGACCACTTGGCGTAAGACCTACAGAGCTAAGTGTGCCCGGTGCAGCGACATTGAGATTGAGAATCACCGGGGTATTTGTTCCCGACGCATCAAGCGTATCGTTACCTCCATCATCATAGATTGTCTGAACAACCTGACCGCTTTGTTCCGCCAATGTGTATGAATTGTCGCCTGTATTAACAGATTTAGCGCCGTACAAGTATGACAATGCTGCATAGTCGTATGGAGCCCAATCAATTCGTTCAAGTCCCTGAGGTTGTGTTGTGTAAGACATAATACTAAACAATTCGGAATCTTCCGCGCCCGTTAGAAATGGCCCTTCATTCACATCCGTATCGCCTGGTACTGATCCTGCATTGTAATTTCCCGGATGCTTAAGCCCAAGAGTATGGCCAATCTCATGGATCAATGTTGAGTATGCATTCGTGCCCTTTACAACATTTGATGTCTGTGAAGCATCTGCCGAATTATTGATATATAAATCTCCGGCACCATCCCCTTGCGACGCGTCTGGATAATAAGCGTAACCAACTGATTCGGTTTGTGCATTATTGCCAAAACGGAGCTGGCCGTAAGATGTTGCAGAATCATTTCTTTCAGTAAAGGTGATATTGAACTGTGAGGAAATCGTGGTCAGGATCTCTCGAACGGCAATCTTCTGTTCATTGGTCATTATGCTGAATTGATTGCCATCTCCAACCGGATCCGCATAGCTCGGCAATGCAGACATAAAACTATAAGTCAACGTTACCGGAGTCCCGGGCGATTGGGTTGAATTCCAACGAATATCACTTCCAGCAAGTACAGCATCAATACGGTTATCATTTGTAATGGTTGGCATATTTTCTCTCTTAATTTTTAATTATGAAATTGCATTCTGCCATAGCCATCTATTAATGTCTCTCAAATCACCAAGGCACAATCTGCCCATCAAACGCATAAAACTTCCCGGAATCCTCAAATCTCAGGCCGCTGATGACACGGCGCATGCCGATGACACTTTGCTCGGTCGAGATCAATCCGTTGGGGCCGCCCATATCGGTTCTTACCCAGCCGGGATGTAATAAAACGGCAATAATCCGGTTTGAGTTCAGATCAATCGACAGGCTTTTCATCACGATATTGACAGCCGATTTGCTGGAACGGTAGATGTAACTGCCGCCGCCGCGATTATCGGCGATACTGCCCATTTTGCTGGTAATGGTGATGATGGTTTTCAGATGACTCCTGGAAATTTGGTGGATAAACGCTTCCGCCATTTTCAGGGGTGCCATGGTATTCACTTCAAAAGCATGTGCCCATGCTGCGTAATCCGTTTTGCCGAAGGCATCACCATGATCTGCCGGATAAACGCCGGCATTATTGATCAATAAATCAATCGTCTGTTCGGACAATGCCTGAGACAATTGTTCAATCTGCGGATGATTGGCCACGTCTAATGAATGAATGGTTATCTGGCTTGGATACTGTGCGGACAAACGATTCAACACATCGGCTGCTGCCGGATGGCGGCAACAAGCCAAAACGCGCCAGCCATCCTTGGCATATTGCCGGACAAATTCAAGCCCTATTCCACGATTCGTACCTGTAATCAACGCTGTTTTCATATCCCTTCCTTATAAGAGCTATTCTATTGAGCGAAAATGATCACTGATACAGATCACTGAAGTCAATGATACCGCTGCTCCATCCATTGAGCGGAAAACGGCAAACCGCCTTGAATATCATGTAGTTTTAGGCTAGGCTATGCAGTTTTTGTACTATACCCCGCATGCTTTCTTCTAAGTCTGAAACTCCAAAATGGTTTGTTGGGTTGACTGTCGGCTCGCGGCTTGTGTCACTGGCGTTATCAAAGTAACCATATATAACATCCCTAACGTAAAATCATGATTGAAATCATTTCCAGTTTTGCCCGGTGGTCGCAATTGACCGCTAACTTGATCTTGTTCGGAAGCTGTGTTTTTCTCGCCATTATTGGACAGCAAAAAGCTGTGTTTGAGGCTTCCTGGGTAGTCCGTCTGGAAAAAGGGTTTCCCTGGATGGGGGGTGTGATCCTGCTGGGGTTATTAGGTATCCTGGCCACAACCACGGGCGAGGCAACGGGAATCGCCTCCAATGCCTGGAACCCCTCTGCATGGTTTGAAATCATTCAGCAAACACGGGTGGGCCATATATGGGCTGCCCGGATGCTGCTGGCAGCCACGCTATTGAGCGTCATTCTGTATCTCCGGCGCATACGCCGGGTCCGGTGGCACTATATTCTGGGTGCTGTTGCCGCATCGCTTCCCCTGATAGCGGGCACATTGACGAGCCATTCCAGTGCAGAGGAAATATCATTTGAATCGATTGCTCCTTATGCGCTGCATATCCTGCTGGCAGGAATCTGGTTTGGCGCGTTACCTGCTTTTCTGCTGATTGTCATCGGCAACTATCGCGAACCCGGCAAATCATCGTTCCCGGTCAATGCAATCTACCTGAAGAAGTTCTCGGCGATTGCTCTGCCTGTCATGCTGCTACTGATGGTGACCGGTCTGATTGTCGTAGATCGCATGGTTGAAGAATACTATCACACGCTCGTTTCCAGCTCCTATGGCTGGTTGCTGAATTTTAAGCTGGTTGTATTGGCAATCATTCTGTTGATTGCTTATCAAGTACGTAACCAATGGCTTCCTCTGCTTTCCCAGGCTGATGATACCGCGCAGATAAAAGAGGGAGCGGCCCATTTAAGAAAATGGGTCGGCATTGAATTCATGCTGGCGCTGTTACTGATGCTGCTTGCCACCCTATTGGCCAACACTCTTCCTGCCAAGCATGCCATTATCGAAAACTGGCCCTATCCATTCCGTTTCTCGATTGATGCGACATGGGACGAACCGGATGTACAGGAAATGTTCTGGTTTGGAGCGATGCTGTTAATCATTGCGCTGGGTACCATCGGGTTAGGCATAAAAAACCATTGGGGCAGAAACAAAAGAATCCTTGCGCCAAGCGTACTAGCGATCATCGCTTTGGCAATAGCCTTGCCTCCTCTTGCCATTAAAGCCTACCCCGAGACCTACCAGAAACCATCCGTTCCATTCGATGCCATTTCCATATCCAATGGCTCCCAACTATTTGCCGCACATTGCGTCAGTTGCCATGGCCCGCAAGGCAAAGGCACCGGAATCATTCTCGATCCAGAGGTAAGAGATCCGACCGATCTGTTGACCGAACCCCATACTGCAAAACATACCGTGGGTAACATTTATCATTGGTTATCCCATGGAATTCCCGGAACCGCCATGCCAGGTTTCGCTGCAACCCTGTCTGAAGAAGATCGTTGGGACATGGTCAATTATCTTCACGCGCTGTCACGCGGCTTTGATGCACGCCTGCTGGGAAGCATGATCACTCCGGAAACCCCGGCGGTTGCATCGCCAGTCTTTGCCTATTCCGCACATGACGGTTCAAGCGGCAATTTAAAAGATTTCCGCCTGCAAAAAAATGTACTGCTGGTCTTATTTTCCTGGCCACAATCTCAGCAGCGTTTGCGTCAATTAAAAGATGCTTATGAGGAAATCAGTCTCACCCTTAACACTGAAATTCTGGCTGTTCCGATGCAGGAACTGGATGAACAGGAATTGCTGGATATCACGAGTAGCATTCCCTTTCCTGTAGTGACTGAAGGCTGGCCGGAAATCAAAAACAGTTACTGGTTATATCGTAGAATAAGAACTGTCCCTGATCTTCAGGGAAAAGGCATGACCCCCGGACACATGGAATTTATGACCGATCGCTTCGGGTACTTGCGCGCGAGATGGGTAGCCCAATTCGAAGGATTTGGCTGGCAAAGTATTGATGCTTTGACACTACAATTGACTCAGCTCAATCAGGAAGGCGAAATCATGCCGCCACCCGGTGATCATGCGCACTGATGTTTCTTCCATAAGGATCATATGATGAACAATACGCAACTGCAAAATTCAGGTAATAATTTATTCATATCAAGATTCCCGCTGCTATGGATCGCCGCAGTATTATCCATTTCCGCATTGAACAGCCATGCAGCCAACACAGAGAAACAGCCATTGCGAGCGATTGAAATCGCAGGAATCTCGATTAACACACCACCGGAAATAATCGCGGGAATTCTGCAAGCGCAAGGCTACACCCAAGTCAATGCGTCCCTATATACAAAACAGGAGCAATTGCAAAATGGACGTAACGCCATATTTCGCATAGAAATCGAGGAGAATCCAACCTTCCGTCAAATCACCTACTTCAGAAGCTTGGGCGGCGGCCGGATAAAAAGCCCTTCGGCTCGCGATGCGCCCGTTCCTGACTCCGATATCGACATGGCACAACAACTTCATCAGTTTGTTTGCGCGAGTAATTCAGAAGAAATACAACGGGAAAGAGCCTGTATGCCCTATACGCCGGCCCATATCAGTTTTGGTCACGGCCAGTCAATTCAAATTGATGATCATTTCGCTGCAGTACTGGATGCAACGGATGCAAGTACAACCATCGGGATAAAATACACAAAGTAACCAATGACTATGAATAGATTGGTTGCATGCAGCCAGTCTGTTCAAATCTCTTTCCAGCTTATTTTTTATCCTTGATCAGGCTTTATTCCCAAGGAATTAATACCGATCAAGAATCATCCGGGTTTAACCGTCACTCCTCTGCAAAGAATCATGATTAAATCATGAAATTATTTAACTTTACTTTAATTCAGACCAGTCTAAATCCTGTCAGAAAATTTAGTTGAATGGCTTGTATAAACCACTGTCACTAAGGTATAGTTCGCACTCTGCCATATCAGTCCAAGCAGGAGAGCGCGCTAGCTATTTCAGCGCCGCCGAAGGCGTAACCCCCCCGGAATCGCTCAGGCATGGTCAAGCCAAACTTGTTCCCTGAGAACCGCTTGTGACAGGCAATCTGGAGAGTGCCAAGAAATATTTTTGGCCACCGAAGGGGCACATGGATGTTAATCCGTAAATCTCTCAGGTAAAAAGGACAGAGGGGTGAAGTCATTTAGAGATGACTTTTTTTTATTTTCGGGAGAATAATCCGTGCTGAAAATGACACCCCTTAATCAAACCCACCGCGACATGAATGCCAAGATGGTGGATTTTGGTGGCTGGGATATGCCGCTGCATTACGGCTCGCAGTTAGACGAACACCATAAAGTACGCCAGGATGCGGGCATGTTTGATGTATCTCACATGCTGCCGGTCGATATCAAAGGCGAAAATGTGCGCGATTTTCTGCGCTATCTGGTTGCCAACAACGTTGACAAACTGACGCTTCCCGGTAAAGCCTTGTATTCCTGCATGCTGACCTCACAGGGCGGCGTGATTGATGATCTGATCATCTATTT
This sequence comes from Nitrosomonadaceae bacterium, assembly GCA_919902625.1. Taxonomy (GTDB): domain Bacteria; phylum Pseudomonadota; class Gammaproteobacteria; order Burkholderiales; family Nitrosomonadaceae; genus Nitrosomonas. The sequence goes on along the minus strand of CAKKRO010000113.1, from coordinate 880 downwards.
TCTGTCTGAAACCTGGTTTCGTATCGTGGTGAATGCCGGTACCGCTGACAAAGACGTAGCTTGGATGCTCAAGCAGCGCGATCAACTTGCACCTCATTTAGAAATTACACCCCGGCGTGATCTTGCCATGGTTGCTGTACAAGGCCCTAATGCACGCGCCAAGGTTTGGCAGGTGATTCCAGGCTCTCAATCGGCCACAGAAGAACTCAAGCTGTTTCAATCCACCGTAGTCGATCAATACTTTATTGCCCGCACGGGCTATACCGGTGAAGACGGTTTCGAAATTATTCTGCCCGCCGCCGATGCGCCCGCATTCTGGAAAGCATTGCATGCTGCCGGCGTAGCACCGGCCGGATTAGGCGCACGCGACACCTTGCGCCTGGAAGCCGGTATGAATTTATACGGTCAAGACATGGATGAAACCAAGAATCCAATGGAATCCGGGTTAGGTTGGACGGTTGATCTCAAAAGTGAACGGGATTTCATTGGCAAACAAGCGTTGCTGGATACTCCTGTAACACAACAGCTGGTAGGATTGTTATTAATGGATCGTGGCGTGCTACGCGGCCACCAGCAGGTGATCGCACAGCTTAATGGCACCGAATATCAGGGTGAAATCACCAGTGGCGGGTTTTCACCGACCATCAATCAATCCATTGCCTTAGCACGTTTACCTATCCAAATATCCGTTGGCGATGAAGTCGATGTGGTGGTACGCGATAAGAAGCTACGCGCCAAAGTAGTAAAATACCCGTTCGTGCGTAATGGAAAAGTGCTGGTTTAATTTAAAACGGTAGCAAACAATTTCTTTAATCTGGAGTGAAAAAATGAGTATTCCGACACAATTAAAATATACCAAATCCCATGAATGGGTAAAACC
>CAKKRO010000112.1 GCA_919902625.1 Nitrosomonadaceae bacterium | reverse complement strand
TCAACGGCCTGTTAGAAGTGAGTTGTCAAATTAACATAGGGTATAGGGCATAAAAAGGTAGTGGTAAAATCCACCAGCCGATCTTCATAGATAATGCCTTATACTGTATAGCGATTGCCAAGTTTTAGGTAGAGGCGGATGGTTTGATTGCGGATGGGCTATTAATTCCAGAATGAATACCAATGGCGGTGTAGAAAGATATCGTATTGATAAATGGCTGTTCGCAGCGCGTTTTTTTAAAACGCGCTCGTTGGCAACCGAAGCCATCGAACGTGGCCGGGTGGTCTTGAATGATCAGCGGGTAAAGCCAGCCAAAGAGGTTGCAGTGGGGGATAGGTTGACGATCCGCATCGGTAATGCTCAGTATGTGATCAAAGTGCTGGCATTGTCCAATCAACGCGGTTCTGCCACACAGGCGCAGCAGCTTTATAGTGAAACAGACGAAAGCCGCCAGCAGCGGGAAATAATGGCGGCGAGAATGAAAGCCCAGCCGCAGCCCTTTTTCTCAAAAGGACGGCCCACCAAGCGGGACCGGCGAGAGATTGAGCGACTTATTTCCAGTCAGGATGAATGATCTTTAATGAATACGACCCAGCGAGAAAACATGAACAACAAAACTTTTAATCTGGATAAAGAGCAATTGATCCAGCAATCCTTTATGCAGATGGACACGCATCTGCAAGGCGCCCATTACAGTCAGGCGCAGAAACTGGCGCTGACCTGCCGCATTTTATTTGAAAACGGGCACGACTCGGGATTGGCCGGGCAAATCACAGCGCGTGGCGAGAAACCGGGGACCTATTTAACACAAAGACTGGGTCTGGGCTTTGATGAAATTCGCGCGAGTAATCTATTGCTCGTCAATGAAGATCTGGAGGTTTTACAAGGCGATGGCATGGCGAATCCGGCCAATCGCTTTCACTCCTGGCTTTATCGCGCCAGACCGGATGTGCAGTGCATCATTCATACGCATGCGGTGCATACGGCGGCACTCAGCATGCTGGAAGTGCCGCTGGAAATATCGCACATGGACAACTGCGTGCTCTATGATGATGTGGCTTTCCTGCCCAAATGGCCCGGTGTGCCGGTGGGCAACGAAGAGGGTGAGCTGATTTCCAAAGCCATCGGCAGCAAACGTGCCCTGCTGTTAGCCCATCATGGGTTGCTGGTGGCCTGTTCGAGCATTGAAGAAGCCTGTATTTTGTCCATTGCGTTTGAGCGGGCGGCACGCATGCATCTGCTGGCAGCCGCCGTTGGCAAGATCCAGCCGATTGATCCTGATCTGGGGCGGGAAGCGCATGACTGGATTTTGCGTGCGCAACGCAGCGCCGTGGGTTTTGCTTACTATGCGCGGCGTAGTCTGAGAAACAACGCGGATTGCCTGGAATAGGTTTTTTATGGATCTGAATGATTAGAACACAATCACTATTTTAGCTCCCAGCTCACATATGAATTGTACCGGTTAGCCGTTTCAGTTAGAATCCGCTCTTCCCAGGCGCGTAGCTCAGTTGGTTAGAGCACCACCTTGA
>CAKKRO010000111.1 GCA_919902625.1 Nitrosomonadaceae bacterium | reverse complement strand
ATATTACATTTCAATAAGTTGAAAATTAATAACTATACAAATTTAACAATGCCCACTGAAATTAAGTATAAATTCCCTCAATTCTGGCAAGAATCTGATCGGCAGATCGATGATTTATTCCGGTCCGAGTATCAATGCGGGAAGCAATATCGCCGCCAGGTGCAGACGTCATGGATATTCCCTATCAACCTAAAAGTGGTATGTAACAGAATTTTACTCGCAAGAACATCATAACCTGGTAGCAAGAATCAGATGGCAATATTGCGCAGAGGAAACCCAAATGTCGAATACTCTGCTACATTCACCCACTGAATTTAATTTTCCATTAAAAATATGATATGTCCAATACCAACCTCAACACTCCTTTAACTTCATCACAACAACTTCAACTGAGAAGTTTGCAGGCTGTATGGCATCCTTGCACCCAAATGAAACACCATGAAACCTTTCCGCTGGTTCCCATTGTCAGCGGAAAAGGGGTATGGCTGTACGATGCTGAGGGCAGGCAATATCTTGATGCGATCAGTTCCTGGTGGGTCAATCTGTTTGGCCACGCCAATCCTGACATCAATGCCGCGATCCGCGATCAGCTGGAGAAAATCGAACATGTCATGCTTGCAGGATTGACGCACGAGCCGGTCGTATTGCTGTCTGAACGGCTCAAGAAAATAGCGCCCGGTTCACTCGGCCATTGCTTCTACGCCAGCGATGGCGCTTCCGCTATTGAAATCGCTTTAAAAATGAGTTTCCACTACTGGCAATTATGCGGTCAGCCCCGAAAAATTAATTTTATCAGCTTACAAAATGATTACCATGGCGAAACACTGGGCGCATTGTCAGTGACCGATGTCGCGATCTTCAGAGAAACCTATGCACCGCTCCTGCGTCCCTGCACCCATGTTCCCACACCCGACTGGCGTTATGCGGAAACAGGCGAATCCCCGGAAGATTATGCCATCCGTGCCGCTGCTGCACTTGAGGTTTATCTGGCGGAAAATCATGCGCAGACGGCCGCACTCATTCTTGAGCCGCTGGTTCAAGGCGCCATGGGCATGGGTATGTATCATCCGGTTTACTTGCAGCGCGCCAGAGAAATCTGCGACCAATATCAGGTGCATTTGATCGCAGATGAAATTGCGGTTGGCTTTGGCCGGACGGGAACTCTATTTGCTTGTAACCAGGCAGGCATCACGCCCGATTTTCTCTGTTTATCCAAAGGGCTGAGCGGCGGGTATCTGCCGCTCTCGGTCGTCATGACGACGGATGCGATTTTTCAGGCTTTTTATACGGACAAAGCTGCCCACGCTTTTTTACATTCTCATTCGCATACCGGTAATGCATTGGCTTGCCGTGCAGCACTGGCCACCCTGGATATTTTTGAACAGGATCAGGTCATTGACGGTAATAAGGTCAAGGCAGCTTATCTGAATAAAATGGCGGAACCGCTTTCAGCCCACTCCAAAGTCAGGCACTTCCGTAACTGTGGAATGATCTGGGCTTTTGAAGTGGAAACTGATGATCCTGATTTTGCAGCAAAATGCTTTCAGGCCGGCTTAAGTCAAGGATTATTACTTCGCCCACTGGGAAAAACCATTTACTTCATGCCGCCTTATGTCATTAACGAGCAAGAAATGAATTTACTGGTCGATGGCACGCTGCATGTGCTGGATAGGTTATAAATCATATTGAACGGATATTGAGTGCGATGCAACTTACTTTTTTAGGCGCAGCCGGTGAAGTCACCGGATCCTGTTATCTGGTTGAAACCGGGGAGGTACGGTTTTTAGTCGATTGCGGCATGTTTCAGGGTGGACGGGAAGCTGACCGGAAGAATCGCACCGCTTTTAAGTTTGATCCCAGAACCATAGATTTTGTATTGCTGACTCATGCACATATTGATCATTCCGGATTACTGCCGCGACTGGGTGCATGGGGTTTCAGAGGTCCGGTCTACTGCACTGAGGCAACTGCAGATTTACTGCAGGTTATGCTCAAGGATAGTGCGCATATTCAAGAAAAAGAGACTGAATGGCGCAATAAATCACGTCATCGAAGTGGATCAACCCAGGAACTTGCACCACTCTATACCGTCACACAGGCCGAAACTCTTCTCAAGCAATTAAGGCGCGTGGATTACGATTCAGAAAACGCGCCTCATCCTTCAGTACGGTGCATTTTCCGGGATGCCGGGCATATTTTAGGTTCGTCTATCATTGAGCTGTGGATCAAAAAGCATTCCGGGCACAAAAAAATGGTTTTTTCGGGTGATCTGGGACAGCCCGGGCATCCTGTGGTGCGTGATCCTGCCTTCATCCAGCAGGCTGATATCCTGCTGATAGAATCGACCTATGGCAACCGGTTGCATCGAAGCATGTCCGATACAATGGATGAACTGGTTCATGCGGTCAACGACACGCTTATCCATAAAGGCGGCAACGTGATCATTCCGGCTTTTACCGTTGGACGTACCCAGGATCTGCTATTTCTGCTGATTGATCTTTATCGTCAGGGTAGGCTCGGGAAAATGGATATTTATGTTGATTCACCGATGGCTCGGGCAGCGACAGAAATCACGCTAAAACATATCGCATTACTCGACCAGGAAGCTTCGGACGCATTGCAATGGATGAATAAAAACGCGAGGGAATCACAGATTCACTTTGTGCAGGATATTGAGGAATCCATGCGGCTCAATCACATTAAACAGGGTGCGATCATTATTTCCGCCAGCGGCATGTGCGATGCCGGACGTATCAAGCATCATCTCAAATATAATCTTGGCAGATCCGAATGCAGCATACTGATCACTGGATTTCAGGCTGAGAGAACCTTGGGAAGACGGCTAGTGGATGGCGCCAGGCAAGTCAGGATTTTTGGTGAGGATGTTCGGGTAAGGGCAGCGATTTATACCATTGGCGGTCTTTCAGCGCATGCCGATCAAGCGGATTTAATCAATTGGTTGAGTCATTTTAAAAGCATGCCTGAGAAAATCTTTGTGGTGCATGGCGAACCCGGTAACGCTTCTGCTTTGGCCGCTGCTATTAAACAACAACTCGACTGGCATGCCTGTATTCCGGAATATCTGTCGGTTGCCGCGCTTTAAC
>CAKKRO010000110.1 GCA_919902625.1 Nitrosomonadaceae bacterium | reverse complement strand
ATTAAAGATAATCAATGATCATAAAAAGAATAAGAAAAGATTGACCACATTAATTAAAACGAGAAATATAGGATGATAAGATGAATTCAATTTTCTGCAACTCCGATCATTACAGTTTTTACTCTGCCCTGAGTCACCCGCCATTACGGGCTGCGGGTAATGCACCGGATCACTCTATCTATCGCTCTCAGGGTGTTCCTGAATATGGTGCTTTTCGTTTCAGGGCGCCGGCTGAAGGTTTGCTGCAGATAGGCGGCGCACATAGTGCTGAAACTGACTGGTCGGATGATTTTGAAATTGCCTGGACAAAGATGGGTAATAAAGGCCCGCTGGTTCTCTTTCTGCATGGCGTACCAACCAATCGCTCGCAATGGGAGGAAGTGCAGGGGCAAGTGTCGCGCTTTTGCGAAACGATTTCCATCGACATGCTGGGGATGGGCGAAAGTTCCAAACCGCGTCTTTATGGCCGCAAGGATAATCCGGCCCCTAATGCAATGTGGCACTGGATCAATGATGTCGATTACATTGAGAAATTGATGCAGCAGGAATATCCGGGGCGGCAATTTATTTTTATAGCCGATGACTGGGGCAGCGGTATCGCTTCGCACTATGCCGCCCGGCATAACGACCGGTTACACGCATTGGTACACATGGACCCGATTGCCTTCGACGGTTATCCGGTCAATGAAATACAGGCTATCGGCCGGGCATCCGAAATTCCCAACACGCCGCAAGGCGACGCGCAATTTGCACTGCTGTTCGCAGCATTTGATCAGACATTGGTGCAGATTCTCAAGTCGATGGTGTATGACCCATCCAAATACAATCAATACAATTTGCGTTATCTGACTTTTCCCTATGTCGATGTGGACTATGAACGCAATGGAAGGAATGATGGCGTCACGGATGTTGCCAGATCAACAACCTTACGGCTTAAGCTGCATAACCTGCGTGTGCTGTCAGATCGTGCGGCGATTCTCAGCCCGTCGCTGCTGCTGCCTTATCATCCGCAATACAATCCCCA
>CAKKRO010000109.1 GCA_919902625.1 Nitrosomonadaceae bacterium | reverse complement strand
CTAAAGGTAAAAGAAAACCGGTTGTGCAGCAAGGTATGCAGATGGGTGATATTGAACTTTTTTAATAAAAACTGTTTGGAATATGCGTATTTTTATCAGTTAAATTAACAATATGAGTAAGAGGAGTGGGGTAAATGGCTAAGACAATACTTGCAGTGGATGATTCTGCATCGATTCGGCAAATGGTTTCTTTTACGCTTAAAAGTGCTGGTTATGATGTCGTTGAAGCGGTTGATGGCCAGGATGCATTGGACAAGGCAAATATTCATAAGGTTAATCTGGTATTAACCGATATTAATATGCCGCGTATGGATGGGCTGAAGCTGCTTGAGTCATTGCGTAAATTAACGCATTACAAAACTGTGCCTATTTTGATGTTGACTACCGAATCCGGGGATGACATGAAAGCGAAAGGTAGAGCGGCAGGCGCGACAGGTTGGCTGATCAAGCCATTTGATCCAAAACGGTTGCTGGAAGTGATCGGTAAGGTTATTGGTTAGAGACTCACATTTTCGGACAGATGAATAGCCGGCGGATACCTTGGCCTATTTTACGGATTAAGTGATTTTTACATTTCTGTTTCTTAATTTATTTGTTTATCCAGAGTGCTAGGCTAACAACTCAACTTGAAATAGGGTTACCTATGAGTACAGATCTCGAACAGTTTTATGAAATATTTTTTGAGGAATCCGCAGAATTGCTGGCAGACATGGAAACATGCTTGCTGAGGCTGGATGTAAATTCACCGGATTTGGAAGATTTAAACGCTATATTTCGTGCTGCGCATTCTATCAAAGGTGGAGCGGGTACATTTGGTTTTACAGATATGACGGAGATGACGCATATGTTGGAAACATTGCTGGATAGGTTGCGCAAAGGGGAGCTCGAGGTGCGGAGCGAAATGGTTGATGCTTTCTTGAAGGCCGGTGATGTCATTAAAGAACAGTTGGCAGGGCATCGTGGAGAAGGTCAAGCGGATCCTGCTGTGGCTGCAGCTATTTGTGAAGAGCTAAAGCGGCTGAGTGATGAAATACAGGCGCCAGCCAAAGAAACTCCGGTTGTTTCCAATGATCAGACTGAAGCAGTATCAGCCGAAGCTGAGGTTGCTGAAGTTAAGGCTCCACCCAACGATGATTCATCGAGATTCACCTACTGTATTGAGTTTTTCAGCGCGGGTATGAGCAATACAGGCATGGAAAATTTATGGGCTAATTTAAAGCAGTTGGGCAGTCTGGAAAACGTGACGCCAGCAAATGAGGAAGAGCGCTGTCAGTTGAAACTTGTGACGAGTAACAGCGAAGAAGATATCTGGGAAACATTGGCATTTGTGGTCGATCCGGCAAAATTGAAGATCGAGTTGGATACATCCGGCAAGATTGAAGCTGATGCAACAGAGGCTGAGGCGCCAAATACGATCAGCACTGATGCAGAGTCATTCGTCGATGAAGATGAATTTGAAATGACCAAGATGCCGCCTGCGCCGGGCTACGGGTTTTTCCCGGGAGCGCCTGCTGCACCGAAGGATATTATGGATGCTTCAGAAGCAAGTTTGAA
>CAKKRO010000108.1 GCA_919902625.1 Nitrosomonadaceae bacterium | reverse complement strand
TTCATTTGATGTTCTAAAATATTAGTGTCTATTCGTGTTCATTCGTGGTTCAATGATTTTTATGCCGTTCAATCAATTTAAATCCACCTCCCCGGTTTTCCGGTTTCTTTACTGCATTCTTCTTCTGCTCGCAACCCCTGCTTCCCATGCGCTGACCATTGAAGCCGGAACATTGCAACAGCAACTGTCAGCACCGGCTTCGTTTGCCTTTACTGAGACGGAAGTTGCGGATCTGCAGCGATTTTATACCGGACGGAATTATCAACCCGTCTGGATAACAGCGGAACCGCAGTCCCCTGCTCTTGAGATGGCTTTAACTTTCATCGCAAATTCTGAGACCGAAGGACTGGACAGCCGGGATTATCAACTGCCACAGTTGCAGCAACTACAACAGCATGCCGGTCAATCCTTGCCGGCAGCCATTGAACTGGAGATACGCACAACTCATGCCCTGTTAACACTGGCAGAGGATTTGTCACGCGGGCGGTTCCCGGCTACGGCGGCTGACCCGGCCTGGCATATACCGCAGCCCTCTTTTGATGCCGTAACTTTCCTGCACACAGCCATCAGAACGGATCGCTTGCAGCCCTCATTCGATGATTTATCCCCCAAAAAACTTAGCTATCAGTTACTCAAACAAACACTGATGCGCTACCGGAAACTCATTCATCATCATGCAGACTGGGTGCATATTCCCAATATATCCATCATTCGGCCGGGTGCAACGCATGCAATCATTCCGCTGATCCGTCAACGAATCGCGCAGGCTTATGCTGTCGATGGTACTGTTGAATACCTGATCACCCCAAACGGGAACCAGCATTACGATGACGAGTTAGTCAGCGCCATTCAGGCATTTCAGGCTCAACACGGACTCAATGCCGATGGTGTCATTGGAGAAAATACAGTGCGCGCCTTGAATATCCCGCTGACCTGGAAAATACGCCAACTGCGCATCAATATGGAGCGCCTGCGCTGGCTCCCAAGGGATCTGGGCGAGCGCTATTTGCTCGTGAACACCGCCGGTTTCAGGCTCACTATCGCCGAGCAAGACAAGCATGTCGCCAATATGCGCATTATCGTGGGGCGTGATTACCGCTCGACACCCAGTTTTAGCGGCGCGCTTTCGCACATGATTCTCAACCCCTACTGGAATGTCCCTGCCAGTATTGCGCGCAAGGATTTACTGCCGAAACAACAGAAAGACCCGGCCTATTTCACAGCAGCCGGTTTCAAAGTTTATCCAGATCATGCGCGCGATGCTGAAGCCATTGACCCGGATATGATTGACTGGCATGCAATCAAGCAGGGGTTTCCCTATGTATTACGCCAGAATCCAGGCGCACAGAATGCATTGGGAAGAATTAAATTCATGTTCCCCAATCCGTTTAATATTTACCTGCATGACACACCCTCCAAAGCGTTATTCCAGAAAGACATCCGCACTTTCAGCTCAGGCTGTATCCGGCTGGAGAAACCGCTGGAACTGGCAGCCTTCGCGCTGAACGAGCAGAATGTGCCGGCTGAATTCCTCGCTGATATGGATAGCGGCAAAACGATCGCCGTCCATTTACCCAAACCGCTGCCGGTTTACTTGGTGTATATTACGGCCTGGGTTGATGAGCAGGAAAAGGTGCATTTTTCACCCGATATTTATGACCGGGATTTGCGCGCATTGCGTTACGCCGGCTGGTAATTTGGACACATAAAGTTTTTACGGGCAGGATTCTCTGGAGAAAAAATAATATGCCGATACACAAATTCTTAAACCAATGCTTCCAGTCAGATACCGGATTAGCGCATAGCCGCCGCCGTTTCCTGAAAACAGGACTAAGCGCTTGCACCCTGCTTGCACTGCCGATGATGGCATCATCCACCCACGCCGCCATGACGCAACCCTTCGAGAAAAAACTGGGCTTCCTTAATTTGCACACGGGCGAACGCGTTCAGTCAGTTTACTGGGCGGATGGGCAATACATTCCCGAGGCGTTACAAGCCATCAACACCGTACTACGCGATCATCGCACCGGCGATCTCTTTTCGATAGACACGGATTTGTTTGACATGCTGCATCTGTTACAAAACAAACTAGGTGCAAAACAGGAATTCCATGTCATTTCCGGATATCGCTCCCCCACATCCAATGAAATGCTGGCTGCCCGCAGTCAGGGCGTAGCAAAAACCAGTCTGCACACCTTCGGCAAAGCCATCGACATCCGTCTGCCAGGGCACAAATTATCCGA
>CAKKRO010000107.1:22318-24202 GCA_919902625.1 Nitrosomonadaceae bacterium | reverse complement strand
TTTATTTCCAGTTTGCTGATGTTGTTTGCACATGGTGCGTACTATACGTTTTTTTCAATTTATCTGGTTGAGCATGGGTATGACAAGGGATTTGTCGGATGGTTATGGGCAATCGGTGTTATCTGTGAAATAGGTGTTTTTTTTGTAATGCCGTGGTTGATGCGGCACTCCAGTTTAAAGGTGATATTAATTTTCAGCTTTGCATGCGCCATTCTTCGCTTTCTGATGATTGGCTGGGGAGTTGCGTGGCCGATGATCATCGTCTTGGCACAAATTTTGCATGCCGCAACCTATGGCGCTCATCATATTGCGGCGATGATGGTGATCCATCAAATTTTTCGCGGTCGCCATCAAGCCAAAGGCCAGGCGATTTACACCAGTATTGCATATGGAATAGGTGGGGCTATTGGAGCCATGTCTAGTGGTTATACCTGGGACTGGCTAGGGAGTGACATGACTTTTTTTATTAGCGCAATGGCTTCGTTAGCCGGTTTAATTTTGGTTATATGGAAAATGAATAACTGATGGATTGTAAGATTGTGCATAGTTTGTTGCAGTAGCAAACTTTATGGGATAATTGCAAATTGATTAAATTTTAATTTATCGGATGCAAACGTTATACGACAAACTCTGGAACCAACATGTGGTTCACATGGAATCTGCTGATCCTGGCAGTATGGCCTTGATCTATATTGATCGCCATCTGGTGCACGAAGTGACCAGCCCGCAAGCATTTGAAAGTTTGAAGCTGGCTGGACGAAAACCCTGGCGTCTTGATTCTATTCTTGCGGTTGCGGATCATAATGTTCCAACTACGGATCGCAGTCATGGGATTCATGATCCAATTTCTCGTTTGCAAGTGGACACACTTGATAAGAATTGCGATGAATTGGGTATTACTGAATTTAAAATGCAAGATTTACGCCAAGGTATTGTGCATGTCATCGGTCCTGAGCAAGGCGCAACATTACCAGGTATGACCGTTGTTTGTGGTGATTCGCATACCAGTACACATGGTGCTTTTGGTTGTTTGGCATTTGGTATCGGCACGTCAGAGGTTGAGCATGTATTAGCGACACAATGCTTGTTGATGAAGAAGACTAAAGCCATGCGCATTTCGGTCGAAGGCAGACTGGGTTTAGGGATTACCGCCAAAGATATTGCCTTGGCAATAGTAGGCGAAATCGGCACGGCTGGTGGAACCGGTTATGCCATTGAATTTGCTGGTAGTGCCATTCGTGCGTTATCCATGGAAGGGCGTATGACGCTGTGTAATATGGCCATTGAAGCCGGTGCACGCGCCGGTATGGTGGCTGTTGATGATACAACGATCAACTACATTAAGGGGCGGCCCTTTGCGCCGCAAGGCGAGTTATGGGATAGGGCGGTTGCCTATTGGCGCACACTCCATAGTGATATCGATGCGGTTTTTGATCGAACGGTGTCTTTAGATGCTGAGCAAATTAAACCCCAGGTTACCTGGGGAACCTCTCCTGAAATGGTAACGACTATTGATAGTAAAGTGCCTGATCCTTCTCTTATCACCGACGAAGCGAAACGTCATGATATGCAGCATGCACTGGATTACATGGGGTTGCTTGCCAATACACCGATTAAGCAGATTACACTCGATAAAATATTTATTGGATCTTGTACTAATTCACGGATAGAAGATTTGCGCGCAGCCGCTCAAGTCATCAAAGGAAAACGGATTGCACCTACAATCAGACAAGCTCTGGTTGTGCCTGGTTCTGGTCTGGTCAAGAAACAAGCCGAGCAAGAAGGATTGGATCAGATCTTTTTAGCTGCCGGATTTGAATGGCGTGAACCCGGATGTTCCATGTGTCTGGCAATGAATGATGATCGGCTGATTGCGGGTGAGCG
>CAKKRO010000107.1:0-22218 GCA_919902625.1 Nitrosomonadaceae bacterium | reverse complement strand
TGAATCAGCCGCGATACCAAGGTGCGCGGATATTACTGGCACGTGCAAATTTTGGTTGCGGATCAAGCCGTGAACATGCGCCTTGGGCGCTTCAGGATTATGGTTTTCGTGTCATCATCGCTCCCAGTTTTGCTGATATATTTTTTAATAATTGTTTCAAGATTGGCTTACTACCGATAGTTCTGGATGCTGCAATACCGGATCGCTTATTTGAAGGGGTAAAGTTAACTGAAGGGTATAGTCTTACAGTAGATTTGCAAAAACAAACGATTGCCACACCTGATAATGAAGTGTTTAACTTTGAAATCGATCCTTTTCGTAAACACTGTTTGTTGAATGGATTGGATGAGATTGGATTGACTTTGGAACATACCGATAAAATTAAACAATTTGAACAAAAACGGCGCAACGAACAACCCTGGTTATTTATGTGAATCAAATTGCTGAAAGTTAGGATATTATGAAAATTGCTGTTTTAGCGGGCGACGGTATCGGGCCAGAGATCATTGCGCAAGCAGTACGTGTGTTGGATGCTTTAAAAACCGGCGGCCTGGATATTGAGCTGGAATATGGATTGATTGGAGGCTGTGCTGTTGATGCAACCGGAGAACCATACCCTGAAGCAACCCATCAATTAGCCCGTCAAGCCGATGCAATTTTGTTAGGCGCTGTGGGCGGCCCTCAATACGATACATTGCCTCGTCAACAACGTCCTGAGAGGGGCTTATTGGCAATCCGCAAGGAGCTCAATTTATTTGCTAATCTTCGGCCTGCCATACTTTACCCCGAATTAGCCAACGCTTCCAGTCTGAAATATGAGGTGGTTGCCGGTCTCGATATTATGATCGTGCGTGAACTTACGGGCGATATTTATTTTGGCGAGCCCCGCGGTATTGAAATGCGCGATGGGCAGCGCGTTGGCTTCAATACAATGCGATACAGCGAAACGGAAATAAAACGGATTGCCCATGTAGCTTTTCAAGCCGCCAATAAACGAAATCGTAAATTGTGCTCTGTCGATAAAATGAATGTGCTGGAATGTACCCAATTATGGCGCGATGTCGTGATTGAGGTATCAAGAGAATATCCACAAGTGATTCTTTCACATATGTTGGTCGATAATGCAGCCATGCAATTAGTTCGTGACCCAAAACAATTTGATGTGCTGGTTACCGGGAACATGTTTGGGGATATATTGTCCGATGAAGCTTCGATGTTAACGGGATCTATCGGGATGCTGCCTTCTGCATCCTTGGATGAAAATAATAAAGGTTTGTATGAGCCGATTCATGGTTCAGCCCCGGATATTGCTGGAAAAGATTTGGCTAATCCGCTTGCGACAATACTTTCAGTGGCTATGATGCTCCGCTACACTTTTAATCAGGAAGAAGCCGCTCAGCGGATAGAAAGGGCTACTAAAAAAGTTCTGGCATCGGGCTTCCGGACAAAGGATATTGATGAACCTGGTATGAAATCTGTCGGTACTAGAGCGATGGGTGATGCGGTTCTGTCATTTCTATAAGATTTCCTCTAAATGGCGAATTAATTTAGAGATTAATTGACATGCACTGGAGTTATCCCATCAAATCATTTGGTATGGATTCATAAAGTAAGTTAGTATTTAAGAAGGTGTTTTTTATTTAATTAACCGATTATCAATTTTAGGATAATAGATAAGCAATGAAACAAGTTGGTTTTGTTGGCTGGCGAGGAATGGTCGGCTCCGTATTAATGCAGAGAATGCGGGAAGAAGAAGATTTTTCTCTGATAGATCCTGTTTTTTTCACAACATCACAGAAAGGTGGCGCGGGTCCTGAAATTGGTAAGGAAATTCCACCCTTAAAGGATGCCTTTGATATCGCTCAACTTGAAGCAATGGATATTATTATTTCCTGTCAGGGTGGTGATTATACTAACCAAGTCGTTAAACAATTACGCCAATCTGGATGGCAAGGTTATTGGATAGATGCGGCATCTGCATTACGCATGGAAGATGATGCGGTAATCATACTGGATCCGGTTAATATGCCCGTGATCAAACAAGCGCTACATAATGGCGTAAAAAATTACATTGGTGGTAATTGCACGGTAAGCCTGATGTTGATGGCGGTCGGTGGTCTCTTTGAAAAAGGCATGGTGGAATGGATGAGTGCCATGACTTATCAGGCCGCATCGGGTGCCGGAGCCAAAAATATGCGTGAATTATTACTGCAAATGGGTGAAACCCATAGGGTTGCAAAAGACTTATTGGATAATCCCGCTTCAAATATTCTGGATATTGATCGTGAGGTCGCCGGTACTTTACGCGACAAGAATTTCCCGACAGAAAATTTTGGTGTGCCATTGGCAGGTAGCTTGATTCCCTGGATTGATAAAGAAGTAGCCAATGGACAGAGTCGTGAAGAATGGAAAGGTCAGGCGGAAACCAATAAGATCCTTGGCAGAAGTAATCGACAAATACCTATTGATGGAATCTGTGTGCGCGTCGGCGCTATGCGATGCCATAGTCAGGCGTTGACGATTAAACTAAAACAAGATGTGCCACTGGATGAAATTGAAGAGGTTATCGCTGGTTCCAATGATTGGGTGCAAATTGTTCCCAATGACAGAGAAGCGACCACTTCAAGATTGACGCCCACTGCTGTAACGGGGTCTTTATCGATACCTGTCGGACGGTTGCGTAAACTGGCGATGGGGGGAGAGTACCTATCAGTCTTTACCGTAGGTGATCAATTGCTATGGGGTGCTGCGGAGCCTCTGCGTAGAATGTTACGTATACTGATCGAACACTAAAAATTACCAACTATCTGAATTGACCAATACCACTTTTACTTGCAAACCTTGCTCTGTTTAAAATGAATTAACCTATAATTCAGCGCATAATCTCAGTTTATGTGATTACGTTACATGCTAGCCTTCCGTTATTTATTTTCAAAGAACTAGAGAGGGTATCTCAGTGTATAAAACTTCTTTTAGAGTAAGCTTGTTTGTAATCATTCTGATGTTACCGTTTACTACTGTTTATGCAGCAGGTCTCGGTAAATTGATGCTCAATTCATCTTTGGGACAACCACTTAATGCTGAGATTGATATTGTTACGACTCACAATGATGACATTTTATCTCTAAAAGCCAGTATTGCAACTCGAGAGGCATTTGCCCAAGCAGGCATTCATTATGAGCCTAGCTTTTCGTCATTCAAAATCTCGATAGAATCGAGAACAAACGGTAATCCCTATATAAAACTATCGTCACCGCAAGCGGTCAATGATCCATTTTTAAATATATTGATGGAATTGAATTGGGCTTCCGGGCGTTTATTACGTGAATATACCGTTTTGCTTGATCCTGCTGAAGTTAATACACAAGATCTTACTGTGCCAAATGTCAGGCCTGCTCCTATCATGGTTGCCACGAGGGAAAACCTAGAAAGGGCATCGGATGCTCAAAAAGATAATCAAGTTAGAAACTCATCTCAAGCGATCAACCGTTCTTCTAATCGATCAAAAGAAACCTATGGACCGGTAAATCGAGGAGACACCCTGTCATCAATCGCACGCCGGATTTTACCGGCTGGGGTCGATCTTAATCAGATGCTCGTTGCTTTATATCGAGCCAATCAAGAGGCGTTTATTTCAAGCAACATGAATTTGTTGAAAGTGGGTGCAGTTTTAAAAATACCTGAGAAAAGCGAAATTGCAGCTATCGATGCATCGACGGCAAAAGCTGAAATTAGAATGCAAGTCGGAGATTGGCATAATTATCAGGGAAAAATAGCATCCATTTCCAGTAAATCAGCAATCCATTCTGGTATTAGCCAATCTGATCAGGGTCAAATCACGACAAGTATCGATAAGAAAACTGTTTCAGCTCATGAGTCGCCAAAAGAAATTTTGAGATTATCAAGTGGTTCCCAGTTAATTGATAAAGAAGGCCAGATTTCTGAGTCTACTTTGGTGGATCGTCTTCGTATGATGGAAGAAGATGCCATTGCACGAAATCTTGCTTTACAGGAAGCTAATCAACGTGTGGCCATGCTGGAGAAGAGTATTGAGAATTTAAAGCAATTATTGGAATTGAAAGATTCAGTACTGGCTCAAGCACAAGTTAAAGCAGAATCAGTTTCCAAAGCTGGGATCAAACCAGAAATACAGTCACTGGAAGTTATTGATTCACTGACTGAAGAAGGCGCAGGTTTAGACATAAACTCTTTGCAAATGCAAGAGACTTCCATACCTCAAGCCACAAATGGATCTTCTATAAAAGAAGCTGAGATTAAACTACCACCACCAGAAACTGACGATCAATCATTAACTGATCAGATATTCGATAATATCGAATATCTTGGTGCTGCTTTAATTTCAATATTGTTAGTCATTCTGCTAATTCTTAGAAAACGCCGGAATCAATCAAAAGAAGAAGAAATCGATGAAACTGGGTTTTCTTCAGCATTGCGATCCAGGATGGCTCCGGCAGTTGCCGCTCAAGCTACACCTGTCACTGAAACTGAGCATGTAGTAGAAGAGACCGGGGAAGAGGATTTAACCTATGAAAATATAAATGCATATTCTGAAGCTGAAGAACAGGATGAGGATTTTGATAAAGATCCCGACTATTACGAGGAACACACAGATCATACTGAGGAGTCAGATACTAAAGATAATTCTGATTCAGAGTTGAATAATCAAACGATTGATCTGAATTTCGAGAAGGATTCAGAAGACCCTGATGAACAATCAATTAACTCCATAACGGATAACGATTCTTCAGATTTTGCGGATAAGATTGAATTTGATTTAAGTGACGAAGCAGATGAATTTAAGCAGAATTTAACGCTGGAACAAACACTCACTGCGGATAATGTTACTGAAGGGCACATGGAATTACCTGATAACACTGCGGAGATACAAGAAGCTGCCAATACCGCGGATTACGAATTAGAAATCAATTTTGAAAACTCGGAGCAGCCAGTAGATTCTTCAAATACTGAAGATAGGGTTACAGAGAAAAATGAAGATAATAGTGATGGAATAGAGTTTGAATTTACGGATTCAGCGATTGATTTAGCGGAAGAAGAACCCTTAAATAAAATTGAAATTCCCGAAATCAATGATCCATCTTTGGAGCTTGATCGACCGCAAGAGGCTATGCCGGATACAGCAAAATCAGAATTTGTATCGAAGAATGTACCTGAGCTTGAATTGGCTGATATTGATTTGAATATTGAAGATTCAACTTCGATTGATGAAAACAAAGAACAGCCGGGTGCAACTGATAAGAGTGAGCACTGGCAGGAAATCGAAACCAAACTGGATTTAGCAAAAGCTTATCAAGAGATGGATGATAAAGAAGGCGCCAAAGAAATGCTTGAAGAGGTTATTCGCGATGGTGATGCGAAACAAAAGAAAGCTGCAAAGAAATTACTGAAGAGTCTATAGTGACTTACTATTTATGACACAGCGAAATCTTGCACTCAATAATCTGAAATAGCAGATTTTTATTTGTGCGAATAATCCTTGTTCTAGAATATGATGGCAGTCGTTATTGTGGATGGCAGAGTCAATCCAATGGTTGTTCAATTCAAGATGTGCTTGAAATAGCCTTATCCACGATAGCAAAAGAAGAGATTCGTGTAGTCACGGCTGGGCGCACCGATACGGGGGTTCATGCATTTTATCAGGTAGTGCATTTTGATACCTTTGCGCAACGCCCGATCAATGCATGGGTGCGTGGTGTGAATGCGTTACTGCCTAAAGATATTGCAATACTGTGGGCTGCTGAAACAACCGACAAATTTCATGCAAGATATAGTGCGCTTGAACGGCGTTACCTCTATTTATTATTGAATCAATCGGTCCGGTCAGGAATGCATTCTAAGAAAGTAGGTTGGTTTCATCAGCCTCTTGATCTGGAGAAAATGCAAATTGCAGGCAACATCTTAATAGGTGAGCATGATTTTTCATCTTTCCGGGCAGCCGAGTGTCAAGCAAAATCCCCCATACGGACAATCACCCAATTAAATATCACACGCCAAGGGAATTTGGTGATTTTTGACCTGCGTGCCAATGCATTCTTGCAACACATGGTAAGAAATATAATTGGTTGCCTTGTTTATATTGGCAAAGGAAAGTATTCTCCCGATTGGATGCATGAGTTGCTGGAAAGTTGTAATCGAACATACGCAGCGCCAACTTTCTCACCGGCGGGTTTATATTTGGCGGGCGTCATGTATGATCCCGATTGGCGTATGCCGAAATTGACTGAAGTGCCTGTTATTCCAATTTTATTCACAACCAATAACCACATAACAAAAGAGTTTTAATTTTTATGCCAGTCCGTGTAAAAGTATGTGGAATAACTCGCAGTGAGGATGCAACGATTGCTGTTCAACTTGGTGTTGATGCAATTGGTTTTGTTTTCTGGCGTAAAAGTGCACGTTATATTAATCCATTGATGGCGCGCCAGATTGCTGCGCACATTCCCCCTTTTGTTTGTACTGTAGGTGTTTATGTTGATCCAGAGTTTGATTGGGTTGAAGAAACAGCCAAAGTTGCCAAATTAAATCTACTCCAATTTCATGGGGATGAAACACCGGAATTTTGCAACCAATTTTCACAGCCTTATATCAAAGCAATTAGAGTCAAACAAGACACAGATTTGTTACAATGTGCCGAGCGCTATAATACTGCGAAAGGATTGCTGCTTGATACTTATACAACCGATATGCCTGGGGGAACGGGACATGCTTTTGACTGGAGCCTTATCCCTCAGCATTTGCCAATGCCATTGATTCTTTCAGGTGGCTTGAATTCAAGTAATGTGGCCATGGCAATTCAACAAATTCAACCATGGGCGGTTGATGTTTCGAGTGGCGTGGAAGTTTCGAAAGGTATTAAAGATGAGAAAAAAATTTTTGCTTTCATGCAAGGAGTTAAACAATTGTGAGTGCATATGATCTTCCAAACAGAAATGGCCATTTTGGTCCGTATGGAGGCGTATTCGTTGCTGAAACTTTAATTTCAGCTCTGGAAGATTTACGCGAGCAGTATGAATATTATCGTCATGATCCAGATTTTCAGGCAGAATTTGCCTATGAATTGAAACATTATGTAGGACGTCCCAGCCCAATTTATCACGCGAAAAGGTGGTCCGAACATTTGGGTGGCGCTCAGATACTTCTAAAACGCGAAGATTTGAATCATACCGGGGCACATAAAATAAACAATACCATCGGTCAGGCATTGCTTGCCCGGCGCATGGGCAAGCAACGTGTCATTGCTGAAACAGGTGCTGGTCAGCATGGCGTAGCGACTGCGACTGTAGCAGCGCGCTATGGCATGGAGTGTGTTGTTTACATGGGTTCTGAAGATATCAGGCGTCAGGCTACCAATGTTTATCGTATGAAGCTCTTGGGCGCAACAGTCGTGCCGGTAGAGTCTGGATCTCGTACATTAAAGGATGCACTCAATGAAGCCATGCGTGATTGGGTTACGAATGTTGAAAATACTTTTTATATCATTGGCACTGTAGCCGGCCCACATCCTTATCCCATGATGGTTAGGGATTTTCAAGCGATCATAGGGGATGAAGCTAAAGTACAAATGCAAGAAGATTTTAATCGACAGCCGGACGCACTCATTGCCTGTGTTGGTGGCGGATCCAATGCGATCGGCTTGTTCTATCCATATATTAATGATATCAATGTTCGCTTGATTGGAGTCGAAGCAGCAGGGAAAGGAATTGATACAAACCAGCACGCGGCCACCTTGTCGATGGGTAAACCTGGCGTATTGCATGGAAACCGCACGTATCTTATCCAAGATGAGAATGGTCAGATTATTGAGACACATTCTATTTCCGCGGGTCTTGATTATCCTGGGGTTGGGCCAGAACATGCCTGGTTGAAAGATTGCGGACGTGCTGAGTATGTTGCGATTACTGATGATGAAGCATTGGATGCATTCCACAAGCTATGCCGGTATGAGGGAATAATGCCAGCTTTAGAGTCAAGTCATGCATTGGCATACGCTGCTAAATATGCACCGACATTGACCAAAGATAAACTTCTCTTGGTAAACCTGTCCGGTCGAGGTGACAAGGATATGGCAACTGTTGCGCAAATGTCCGGTTTGACACTTTAGAGATCGGATAATAAGCGTATTTAAATTTTGTAATTTTCTAAAAAGAATGAGAGCCGATTGATGCAGATTAGTCTAAATGGTATTAAAAATTTAATAAAATTTTTTAGCAGCGATGACGATACCGGAAGTACGAATCGTATTGCTAAAACATTTACTGCACTGCAAAAACAGAAACGAAAAGCTTTAATTCCTTTTATCACTGCAGGGGATCCCAATCCGGAAATTACAGTTCAATTAATGAACCAGCTCGTCCAATCCGGTGCCGATATTATTGAATTAGGCGTGCCTTTTTCAGATCCGATGGCTGACGGGCCTACTATACAGAGATCTTCCGAGCGAGCTTTAAAGCATCATGTCAGCCTTAACGACGTATTAGATATGGTTGCCATATTTAGGAAATCAGATACTAATACGCCAGTTGTTTTGATGGGATATGCAAATCCTATTGAGGCCTTGGGTTATGAGACATTCGCGGCTAAAGCAAAAGATTGTGGTGTTGATGGTGTTTTAATAGTTGATTATCCGCCTGAAGAATCGAATGAATGGGTTCGATGTTTGGACCAGCACGGGATAGATACCATCTTTTTATTATCTCCCACAACACCTCAAGAACGGATTCGACAAGTAGCCGGAATGGCTAAAGGTTATATTTATTATGTGTCGTTGAAAGGAGTAACCGGCGCATCCCACCTTGATCTTCAAGATGTCAGCGCAATGGTGGGTCAGTTACGTAATTATATTTCCATACCGATTGGTGTTGGGTTTGGTATACGTGATGGAGCTACAGCTAAAGCTGTAGCTGGGTTAGCAGATGCGGTGGTAGTGGGGAGCCGGATTATTGAAGAAATTGAGAAATCTCCTGACGCAGAATTACTAAGTAATGTAGGTGATTTATTAAGTGCTTTACGTAAAGCCATTGATGAGAATTAAAGCAATGTTCAACACACATATTAAGAAGCAATATTCATGAGTTGGTTTCAGAATATTATTCCGCCAAAAATTAAAAGAAAACAAACAGGCGAAAAGAAAATTGTTCCTGAAGGTTTGTGGAGTAAATGTAATACGTGCGAAGCTGTCTTGTATTACACAGATTTAGTGAAGAATCTGAATGTTTGTCCCAAATGTGATTATCATAATCGTATTTCTGCTAGAAACCGCCTTGATTTTCTGCTTGATCCAGATGGCCGGCGTGAGATTGGCGCCGAAGTTATTGCTACGGATGCACTTAAATTTAAAGACAGTAAACGCTACGTGGATCGTTTGTTGCAAGCAAAAGAGACCACTGATGAAGATGACTCTTTGGTTGTGATGCAAGGAACTATTAAGACTATACCGATAGTTGCCGCAGTATTTGAATTTGGTTTTATGGGCGGTTCTATGGGTTCTGCTGTAGGTGAACGGTTTGTACGTGGCGTTAAAACTTGCATCGATCAACATTTACCCTTTATATGTTTTAGTGCTAGTGGAGGTGCACGTATGCAAGAGGGCTTATTTTCCCTGATGCAGATGGCCAAAACAACCGCTGCCCTGACACGTTTAAGCCATAACAAATTACCTTTTATATCCGTTTTGACAGATCCTACTATGGGTGGTGTTTCGGCAAGCTTTGCATTTATTGGAGATGTAGTTATTGCCGAACCCGGTGCACTTATTGGTTTTGCTGGCCCGCGCGTCATTGAGCAAACTGTACGTCAAACGCTTCCAGAAGGCTTCCAACGCGCTGAATTCCTGTTGCAACATGGCGCAATTGATATGATTGTGGATCGAAGACAAATGCGTGACAAAATTGTCAATCTTTGTACGCAATTAATGCGCATTCCTGCACCACTATCTTAGTCAATGTAGCTATATTTTTGAGTATCCAGATAATAATTAACGAATGATGCCTAATAAATGTAAATGTAAATGTACGCATCAAGTATAGAATCCAATTCACTGGCTGATTGGTTAGCTTATCTTGAAGAACTTCATCCCAAAACAATTGAAATGGGATTGGAACGTGTAAATCGTGTTAAATCAAAGCTTGAACTAACACCTCCATTCCCCATCATAATGGTGGGCGGTACTAATGGTAAAGGTTCTGTTTGCGCAATGCTGGAATCCATTTTATTGTGTGCTGGCTATAAAGTTGGCTGTTACACTTCGCCGCATTTACTGCAATATAATGAGCGTATTCGGATTAATAAAAAAGAAATCGATGATGAAAAGCTATGCCAAGTATTTAATCATGTAAATACTGTAAGAAAAGAGTGCAATACTTCGTTAACTTTTTTTGAGTTTGGCACATTGGCGGCCATTTGCTCATTTATTCAGGCTCGTATTGATGTGGCCATTTTAGAGGTTGGCCTGGGAGGTCGCCTTGATGCTGTTAATATATTTGATGCGGATTGTTCAATTTTAACCAATATCGATTTTGATCATATTGAGTATCTTGGAGATACACGAGAAAAAATAGGATCTGAGAAAGTAGCCATTTTTAGAAAGAACAAACCGGCTATTTGTTCAGAAATTGATTTACCGGATTCTGTTGCTCAACAAGTTAAAAGCATCGGTGCAAATTTTTCTCAATTTACAAAAGAATTTGGTTTTTTAAAAAAGAACTTGCAGTGGGATTTCTGGGGCCCAAAGGGTTGGCGCTATTCTTTGCCTTTTCCCGCTCTGCGCGGGGCCAAGCAACTGCAAAATGCGAGCACTTGCTTGGCTGCATTAGATATGATGAGCGAATTATTACCTGTCAGTATCAAGGAAGTACGTCAAGGATTAATTGAAGCTGTCATACCCGGTAGATTCCAAGTCGTATCAACCCAACCGATGATAATCCTGGATGTGGCACACAACCCGGGTTCTGCTTCTGTTTTATCTGAGAATTTGGCTGCAACGAAGCCGACTGGATACACTTATGCGGTATTTGCCATGTTGCAGGATAAGGATATCAATGGAGTTATTCAGGTATTAAGAAATGATATTGATTTCTGGCTGGTATCATCGGTTCATTCTTCTCGTGCAGCAACTGCAGATTATTTAATTGATCAGATCCGTAAGAGCGGTGCTATAAATGAAAAGAATACTATCTATAAGTTTTCAGATTGCGTAACAGCTTTTGTTTTTGCCTGTAAACAAGCCACTAAAAATGATAGAATCTGCATATTTGGATCCTTTTATGCGGTAGGTGACGTATTACGGCATCTGAAAATGTCTCAAGGTCAGTAACAATCGGATATTTAAAATGACTAAAAATATCAGTGAAGAAGAGTTATTGCTAAGAAAACGCGCCAGAAGGCGTTTAGTAGGCGCAATTGTTTTGGTTATCATCTCCGTTATTGTTTTACCGATTATTTTTGATGAACCTAAGTCAGAAAATGAGAAACATGAAATTGCAATTAATTTACCAGCATCCAATAAAAATGATTTTGTACTATTACCAAAAGAAGAATTAATAGGTCGTGAATCATTTGGTGATAAAATTGAATCATCTCCTGAGTTACAAGACCAAACGAAAGCTAATCGACAGAATATCGAAGAAACTGCAGAAATACTTAATGAACGAAAGCGCATCCCAATTCCGGGCATTAAACCGAAAATTGATAGCCCCCCACCAGTAGAAGCAAGAAATACGAATAATGCAAATATTACCGATACGGCAAAAGGGTTTGTTGTACAGTTAGGTGCATTCTCTGATCCAATGAAAGCCAAGCAACAACATACAAATCTAATATCGAATGGATTTAGGGCGTATACCGAAATACTTAGAGTCGATACTAATGAAGTGACCCGTGTACGAATTGGCCCTTTTTTAACTAGAAGTTCTGCTGAAGATGAATTAAGAAAGTTAAAAAAGCTTGGGCTCGATGGCGTGGTAACACCAAGATAGACTGTGAATTTTTATAAATTCGTCTTAAGTGGACTCTAATTGATGTTGCTAAATAACAAAAATGTTATCAATTTTATTCGATGACCGTTTTTGATTATGTCGTTTTCGGTATTTTTCTTGTATCGATAGTTTTAAGCATTATTAGAGGATTTGTTCGAGAAACACTATCTATAGCAGGTTGGATAATTGCATTTATAGCCGCTGGAGCCTATGCATCGTATTTTGAGCAGTTTCTGCCGCCTGAAATAATTGGCGAAACACTACGATTCTCAATCGCGTTTGTTTTAGCATTTCTTTCAGTATTATTGATTACAGCTCTGATAACCATGCTGCTAACTGCTTTGATTAAAGGCATTGGGTTAGGATTCATAGATCGATTACTTGGTTCTGTATTTGGTTTCTTAAGAGCACTGATTATTGTGATGGTAATAGTTTTAATGGCCGGATTAACGACAATTCCTAAACAAGTATTCTGGCAAAAAGCTGTTTTAAGTCGCCCGTTAGAGACAATAGCAATACAAATTTTACCTTGGTTGCCAGGGGATCTATCAAAACATATCAACTACGAAAGAAAAGAAAACTCTTAATATGATTAAATCTCAGAAAGATTCAAACATATATGCATGTGTGTTTATTTTCCTATGAAGCAAATATTTTAAATGTTGTTTTAAATCCATATCTTTAAGCTGAATAGAGCAGAACTTACGGAGTATTTCTATGTGTGGAATTCTCGGCATTGTTGCAAAATCACCAGCTAATCAATTACTTTATGATGGCTTGCTAATGCTGCAGCATCGTGGTCAAGATGCGAGCGGCATAGTAACGGCGCAAGGTAATACATTTCATATGCACAAAGGTTGTGGTTTGGTGCGTGATGTATTCCGCACTAGAAATATGCGTGCATTAACCGGCAATATTGGCATTGGCCATGTTCGCTATCCTACGGCTGGATCTGCAAGCTCTTCAGCTGAGGCACAGCCTTTTTATGTGAATTCGCCGTTTGGCATTGTACTAAGTCATAACGGAAATCTAACAAATGCGAAGCAGCTTAATCAGGAGTTATTTAAGGCTGATCTAAGGCATGTCAATACTAATTCAGATTCTGAAGTTTTATTAAATGTTCTTGCACATGAGCTACAGGAAAGCACGCGTAATTATCAACTTGATCCAGCAACAATCTTTGCGGCAGTATCCGGTGTGCATAAAAGGTGTAGAGGTGCGTATGCAGTGGTAGCTATGATTGCCGGCTATGGATTATTGGCTTTTCGCGATCCTTATGGAATACGCCCCTTGGTTTTCGGTACAGTAGAAAATGAAATGGGCAATGAATATCTGATCGCCTCGGAAAGTGTCGCTTTGGATACGCTGGGTTTTGAACTCATACGTGACATAGAACCAGGGGAAGCTATCTTTATTGATGAAGCAGGTAATTTCTACAATAAACAATGTGCTACAAAACATTCACTCAATCCTTGTATTTTTGAATATGTCTATCTGGCTCGGCCTGATTCTGTGATTGATGGTATTTCTGTGTATGAAACACGGTTAAATATGGGTGAGCATCTCGCCGAGAAAATTACAAAAACGATGCATCATCTGGATATTGATGTTGTTATTCCTATACCTGACTCAAGCCGCCCTAGCGCACTACAACTTGCAAATCGATTGGGAGTTGATTTTCGGGAAGGCTTTGTTAAAAATCGTTATGTTGGCCGTACCTTTATCATGCCAGGACAACAACAACGCCGTAAATCAGTACGTCAAAAATTAAATGCGATGAGCATAGAATTTCGTGGTAAGAATGTTTTACTTGTTGATGATTCGATTGTACGCGGCACTACGAGTCGTGAAATAGTGCAGATGGCACGTGAAGCTGGTGCGCGCAAAATTTATTTTGCTTCTGCGGCACCACCCGTTCGATATCCTAATGTTTATGGTATTGATATGCCTACCCGTCAAGAGCTAATTGCGACGGATCGTAGCACTGAAGATATTTGCAATGAAATTGGTGCTGATTATCTTATTTATCAAGATTTGGATGCACTTAACCATGCTGTCTCAAAAGTGTCACCTGTTATGAAGAATTTTGAAACTTCATGTTTTAATGGGGATTACATAACCGGGGATGTGACGCCTGAATATCTACGAACCATTGAATTACAACGAAACTCTAACTACCCTATCGTGCAATCTAAATCCAATACACAACTGGACCTAAGTTTAGTCATTTCTGATTAGTACTGTTTGATAAAAACTGAACGAGTATCTGTTTTTGTACTCTCAGTAAAATCGAATCAATATTAATCAATATAATTTCCTAATTTGTTAAAAATTTAAGTTA
This sequence comes from Nitrosomonadaceae bacterium, assembly GCA_919902625.1. GTDB lineage: Bacteria > Pseudomonadota > Gammaproteobacteria > Burkholderiales > Nitrosomonadaceae > Nitrosomonas. Next base: position 7,866 of record CAKKRO010000107.1, on the reverse strand, counting down.
TCGTTTGAGGCTCTATATACATGTCTGATCATCTACAACCAGAAACGCTAGCACTACATACAGGCATTCATCGTAGTCAGTTTAATGAACATTCTGAAGCAATGTATCTGACATCAAGTTTTGTCTTTGATAGCGCTGCTCAAGCAGCTGCACGCTTTTCTGGGAACGAACCGGGGAATATCTATTCCCGGTTTACTAACCCAACTATAACAGCATTCGAAGAACGACTTGCCGTGCTTGAAGGAGCAGAGGCGTGTATAGCCACCTCTTCCGGTATGTCAGCAATACTTGCTTGTGTAATGGGATTGCTTTCTGCGGGAGATCATATCGTAGCTTCGCGTAGCTTATTCGGTGCAACAGTAAATTTATTCAATAACATATTAAAACGGTTCAATATCGATACAACTTTTGTATCAGCCACAGATATTAATTCCTGGGAAATGGCTATAAAACCCAACACTAAGATTCTTTTTCTGGAAACACCATCCAATCCATTAACAGAAATCTCTGATATTACTGAACTATCTAGAATTGCCAGGAAATCAGGTATTTGGTTGGTAGTCGATAATTGTTTCTGTACGCCCATCTTGCAGAAGCCTCTCGAATTAGGCGCTGATATCGTCATACACTCTGCGACCAAATATTTGGATGGACAGGGCAGAGTATTGGGAGGTGCAGTATTAGGTAACCGGGATTTACTGATGGATGGCGGCATATATGGATTTCTACGTACAGCTGGGCCGACACTTAGTGCATTTAATGCCTGGGTCATATTGAAAGGTCTTGAAACGCTCAAAATACGCATGGAGGCGCATTCAGTACATGCTCTACAAATGGCGCAATGGCTTGAATCCCAACCTGGTATTGTGCGTGTATTTTATCCTGGTTTAATTTCTCATCCACAATATGAGTTGGCAAAACATCAACAGAAATCCGGTGGAGGTATTGTTACATTTGAAGTGAAAGGGGGTAAAGAAGCGGCCTGGCGAGTCATTGATTCTACTCGTTTGATATCAATCACTGCCAATCTGGGCGATGCTAAAAGCACACTTACACATCCTGCAACAACAACCCATGCTCGAATTAGTCAGGAAGCACGGGATGTTGCTGGTATATCAGATGGGTTGTTACGTATTGCAGTAGGATTGGAAGCGGTACAAGATCTTCAAGCTGATTTGGCACGAGGATTGTCATAATCATCTGATTCTAGGTATATAACGACTTCGGTTGACAGTTTTGATAAATTAAACTGTTTCACAAAAATGAAGAACCCCGCTGCTTGCGAAGAGGTTCTTTAACCGAAAAATGAGATAATTCTTCCGAATCAGCCGAAGTTGTTTCCATCACAGTAAATACCTTTTGAGTCATTATACAACTTCAGCCTTCTGGATAATGACATCTTCAAGTGGAACATTCTGATGACCAGAGCGATCACTCGTTTTAACTTTCTTTATTTTATCAACCACATCTTGACCCTCGACCACTTTTCCAAATACACAATAACCATAACCTTGTGATGATGGAGATTTGTAATTAAGAAACCCATTACTGGCCACATTAATGAAAAATTGTGCTGTGGCTGAATGTACGTCAGCAGTACGCGCCATTGCTATGGTATAAGCATCATTTTTAAGCCCATTAGCAGCTTCGTTCTGGATGGGTGCTTGCGTTTGTTTTTGTTTCATTCCTGGCTCAAACCCGCCCCCTTGAATCATAAAGTCATCAATAACTCGATGAAATAGCGTGTTATCATAAAAACCACTAGTCACATAATTCAGGAAGTTCTGAACGGTTTCAGGCGCCTTTTCACTATCGAGTTCAAGCGTAATAACACCAAAATTAGTTTGTAATCTGATCATATCGATCCTTTGTTAGTTCATGCTTCTTTTTATCGAGTACTTTTCTCAGAAACAGGTAGCTTAATAATATCTTCTATAATCACGTTGCGCTTAGGTACATCACTTGAAAATGGACCGTCTGAACCTGTTGGGATTGATTCAATTTTATGAATGATATCCATGCCACTGATGACTTTACCAAATACCGTGTAACCGTATCCACTTTGATTGGGTGCTTTAAAATTAAGAAATTCATTATGGGTGACATTGATAAAAAATTGCGCAGTAGCAGAATGAGGATCCGATGTACGTGCCATTGCTATCGTTCCAATTTCATTCTTTAAACCGTTAGCAGCTTCATTCTGAATGGACGATCGAGTAATTTTCTGATTGAAAGCTGTATCGAATCCACCACCTTGTACCATAAAACCAGGTATCACGCGATGAAATAACGTATTTCTGTAGAATCCTTCCTCAATATATTGTAAGAAGTTCTCAACTGTTTTGGGAGCTTTGTCGGGATAAAGCTCAAGCACTACATTTCCAATATTCGTTTTCATTTCAACGCTTATATTTGCTGCATTAGCATTTAGGCTTATTGAAACCAGAAATAGGAAAATCAGAATTGAGCGGAATTTCATATTTAATCCTGTTAGATATGTATTATAGAGGGTAAGAGCTTCGTTCTTGCATTATGTTATACTCGGTAAGTATTTCTGATTCACTCAATCAAGACGTCCAGAATTCTATCAAGAAGATAGGTAACTCTACAATTTTATCTATTGGCTTTATGCTTAAAATTTATAACTCAATTGCCCGAGAAAAACAAGATTTTGTGCCGTTAATTCCTGGGAAGGTAAAAATATATGTCTGTGGTATGACGGTTTATGATTATTGTCATTTAGGACACGCGAGGGTTCTGGTTATATTTGACACCGTTATTCGCTGGTTTAAAGCAAATGATTTTGATGTGAGTTATGTACGAAATATTACGGATATAGACGATAAAATCATTAAGCGCGCGCAAGAAAATAACGAATCATTTGAAGTCTTAACTAATCGCTTCATTCAGGCTATGGATGAAGATTCTCTAGCACTGGGTGTTTTACAGCCTACGTATGAACCACGTGCGACATGTTATGTTGAGAACATGATCAGCATGATAGTCACTTTAGTCGAAAAAAAACTCGCATACCCTGCAAGTAATGGGGATGTTTATTACGCTGTGCATAACTTCCCAGGTTATGGAAAATTATCGGGTAAATCCTTGGATGATTTACGTGCGGGTAAACGTGTAGAAATTGATTTTAATAAAAAAGATCCATTAGATTTTGTACTCTGGAAATCGGCAAAACCGGGAGAACCATGCTGGGATTCTCCCTGGGGAAAGGGTCGTCCTGGCTGGCATATTGAATGTTCAGCAATGAGCGAACAACTCTTAGGCATACATTTTGATATTCATGGCGGCGGCCAGGATTTGCAATTCCCACATCACGAAAATGAAATCGCACAAAGTGAAGGCGCTCATGATCATCCATTTGTTAACTATTGGATGCATAATGGATTTGTGCGTGTCGACAATGAAAAAATGTCAAAGTCTTTAGGGAATTTTTTTACTGTTCGTGAAATACTTAAATATTATCAACCTGAGGTAGTGCGCTTCTTTATTTTGCGTGCACATTACCGCAGTCCACTCAATTACTCTGATCAGCATCTTAAAGATACAAAGCTTGCACTTGACCGCTTATATATTGCGTTAAAGGAAGTTAAACCGATTGATATAACAACTATCAATTGGAATAATATTTACGCACAAAAATTTAAAGTTGCTATGAATGATGATTTTAATACACCTGAAGCAATTGCTGTATTGTTTGAACTTGCAAGTAATATCAATAAAACAAGTTCACACGAGAATGCAAGCTTACTAAAAGCACTGGGTGGTTTATTGGGTTTATTACAGCAGAATCCTCAAGATTATTTACAGTATAAAAATACTGCGAATGAGTCGAATTTATTAGCTCAAAATAAGATTGAAGATTTGATTCAACAACGCATAAGAGCTCGGAAAGAGGGGCGATTTGAGGATGCTGATACAATTCGTAAGAACCTCCTTCTAGAGGATGGGGTTATTCTTGAAGATAACGCATCAGGAACTACTTGGCGGCGTCAATAAAACACGCGACTCAAAATAAATTACATTTTCCATAAATACAATGTGGAATTTGAGAAATCATCAAGTTGAATACTTTTATACGGTGTAATTCCTGGAATTATAAAGGTGTTACTGATAAGAAGACTTCCCGGGCGCATTTCTTTATTGGCTTTGTGCCACAGTAACTTCATAGGAACCGGTGACAAATAAGCATACACGACATCATATCTGGAAAGATCATGCTTCCAAAAATCACCCCAAAATATTTTACAAGTTGATGTGTAAGGAATACTTCTTAGTTTGCTGATTAATAAGGGTAATGGGGCGGACTCAATACCATGAAACATGCCATTTTTGTAAATCTTTGCTAGATGTTTTAATAAACCGCCACAACCGCTACCTAGGTCGATAAAAGAAAATTGATCCTGATCGGGTAATAATGTTTCAAGTGCGATGTTTACCCTTTTGCTTGAAAGATAAAGAGGCACCTGGGTTTTGTAAGTTCTTCCATAAATTAATAATAGGCAAAGAAAAAATGAAAAGAACCACAGTGAAGAAATATCCAGAATCAATAAAATGATAGAAAGAGGAATAAATACAAAGTGAATAGGAGTCCACCAAATAGGCATTCTAAGATAATAGCTTATAAACCCGGCTAACAAACCCTGCGCCACTCCCCATTCAAATATACTCAAGATTATTGCTGATTGAAATATCACCAAAAGAGATATAAACAGTATGGTGCCTATCTGAATAAACAAAGCGATCACTGAAGAACGATGATTTTTTAACATGATATTTAATGAAATTATCGGATTTATAAAGGACTTTCTTCCCGGTTTTGTAATAATTCTGTGTTAATTTCATCTTGCATATCAATTTCGATTGTGTGGCCTTTCATCGTAATAGATCTTTCAGCTTTTTCGTTCATGACAACGATGCTAATCCGACGATTGACTGGATTAAAAGGATCATTCGTATCATGCATTACAGCAGAAGATAACCCGATTACCTGGAGAACTTTGTTGGCATCCATTCCGCCGGCAATTAACTCTCGCCGTGAAGCATTAGCCCGGTCAGCCGACAATTCCCAGTTACTATAACCTTTATCTCCTCTCGGATACTGCCTGGCATCAGTATGTCCAGAAAGACTGATTTTGTTATTGACATCATTAAGCATTATGCCGATCTCACGAAGAATAGTTTTTGTATAGGGTTGCAATTCAGCTCTGCCAATAGCAAACATAGGTCGATTCTGCTCATCAACAATTTGAATTCGTAGCCCGTCATTGGTGATGTCAAGTAAAAGTTGGTTCTCATATTGTTTTAATGCTGGATTCGCCTCAATGGCTTCCTCTATTTTCTTCTTTAATCCTTCCAATTTAATACGCTCACGTTCAGCACGTTCCTGGATAATTCTCTTGGTCTTAGAACTAACTTGCTCTTCTTTGATAATTCCTTTTTGTACTTGGCCATGTTGAAGCGTAAAATCAGTTCCTCCTCCTTTAATTATGCTGCTTCTATCCCCACTTCCTGAGCCACCCGATAAAGCTACTTTTAATGGTGTTTTAAAATAATCAGAAATACCCTGTAATGTACCTTGCGATGCTGAAGATAGTAGCCACATTAACAAAAAGAATGCCATCATGGCCGTTACAAAGTCAGCATAAGCGATTTTCCAGGCACCCCCATGATGTCCACTCGCTTTCTTTTTGATTCGCTTGATAACTATAGGGCGTTGTGCCAGATCATCAGCCATTTGTATGCTCGTTATTCAAATAGGATAATGTCATGAAATAGCTATTTTGTTTTACTTTGCTTGACATGCTCTTCCAATTCAAGAAAAGACGGCCGTTCGGTTGTAAATAAGACTTTCCGGCCAAATTCGACGGCAAGAACAGGGGAATAACCATTTAAATTTGCAAGCAATGTGATTTTGATGCATTCCAATAACTTGCTGGATTCGTGTAACCTATGCTCAAGTTTCCCAGCCAATGGGCTAACAAAGCCATATGCTAGCAAGATTCCCAAGAATGTACCAACCAGTGCGGCTGCAATCAGAATACCCAATTCGGCAGGGGGAAGATGAACAGATTCCATCGTATGCACCACACCCATGACTGCAGCAACAATTCCAAAGGCTGGTAATCCATCACCCACCTTAGCGATTGTATGTATGGGCACTTCGCCTTCCTGATGATGCGTTTCTAATTCACTATCCATTAGATTTTCTATTTCCAGGGAATTAAGATTACCTCCCACCATTAACCTCAAATAATCAGTGATAAATTCTGTGATATGGTGATCAGCCAATATATTCGGGTATTTGGTAAAAATAGGGCTACTGGCTGGATCATCAACATCTGCTTCAATGGACATTAATCCTTCCTTGCGAATTTTCCCAAGTACTTCATAGAGCAATGTCATTAAATCCATATACAATGCTTTTGTATATTTCGAGCCTTTAAATACACTCGGCAAAGCTTTTAAGGTTGCCTTAATAGCCTTATTTGAGTTACCAACAACAAATGCGCCAATTGCACCACCACCTATCATAAGAAGCTCAACGGGCTGCCATAGAGATGCAATATGACCGCCGGCTAATGCAAAACCTCCAAATACAGAAACAATAATGATGATATAACCAATAGCAACAAGCATTGTGGTGACTCCCAGGAATGAAATAGTGCAACCATTGATGGTAGATTGTGGATTGAGAAGGTAGCACATAACCGCAATATTTATTCTTGGAGATAAGGTAGATTTTCCCCGCATTTTCTATGTATGGTGTTTTTATCACTATATATAACATATAATCAAACAATTATATTGTTTGATTAAACTAATAATTATGGTATGAACTGTAATATAATGATATAAATAGATAATATTTAAATCCATTCAATTTATGTAAAATAAATTTGTTATTTGTAAATAACTACAATCAGCATTAATTTCGTTATAATTGTCGGGTTTTAAAGCGAATTAAAGTATAAGAATTATCAGTAGCCTGACTGTTGAATAATCGATGTTTACTTGGGTCTATTTTGAGAGACCTGAATAAAATTCACATGCGACTGATTTATTTATAAAATTTATTCTTAAGATAATTATTAATATTTAAAGGGAGAAAAATATGAGTATGGAAAGTGAGATTAGAATGAGATTCGGAGGTTTTTGGAACTCTCTCATTTTGCTCCTTGTGATTATTGTTTGCCTCCGTTTTTCAAGTCTTGAGCTGGCAGATGAAAATATAACAAGCAGAGTTCTTTGTGCATTACATTTATTCTTTGGGTGTGTTGCTGCCGGTGTTTTGCTCGGCATATTAAAAATATTTCTAGCATTCTCCAATCAAACATATACGCGCGCTCCCGCATCGGCAAACTTTGCTCTCGGCCTTAAATATGGAATAGTTGCTGGCGGTTTAATGATTTTTATTGTGGGAGTGTTACAACTGAATAACTTCTTAGGTGTATTTCAACCAGTGGTCAATGGGTTGATAGCAAAATTGACAGCTGTTTTTGCATAAAATGCAGATTCGAACCATGTGGAATAGCGAGAGCGGATTTTTATGATTTTGAGACATATAGCGAGACTATGCAACGAAGAATCGGGGAAATATGGATCGTTATTCCCAATGGTGCGGTAGATTAGCCTCAAGTCCGGTAGATCCCTAGAGAGTAAGCATTACCCAACACAAAAGAATCGCTCTTCATGGTGCTTACAAATGCGGAAAGACAGAAGAAATATGAGAAAACAAGCTCAAATCTTCAGGCAATCGTCACCGCCGACTGTGACGTGGTCAACTAAATCTGGATAAACCAGTTAAGCGACTTTCTCCAATTTTTCTGTTTCTACCTCATATTGATTCGG
>CAKKRO010000106.1 GCA_919902625.1 Nitrosomonadaceae bacterium | reverse complement strand
TCACTGCTTCACCCTCGCCCGTTCTCTCACCCGATCGGAGGTTAAATCAACAAATCGAACCAATGCCAGCGATACAAGCGAACCTGGCTCAGTCAGTTTTTTGCTTCGCTTCCGTGCATCGCCACCAGCTTGTTATTGAGTTGAGATAGAAATCTGCATTACGCATCCCCTTCTCCCATCCTTTTTAACCTATTGAGTTATAACAATTCACTCAGCATTTGAACAAATAAACTATATAATAAGAAACTTTTTGCCATTAAATGAGGTTATGTAATGAAAAGAATCCTTATTGCCGTTTGTGGTGGTTTAATATTATCTTCCTGTGCATGGGTTAAGGTTACTCCGAATGGCGAAGGCGTGCGCCTGGTACAATCAGCCAGAGCAGTCGAGCCGTGCAAAAAACTGGGGACAGTTAATACTAAAGTCGTCAATAAAGTAGTGTTTAGCCGTGATATGGAAAAAGTTGCCGGTGAACTTGCGGACCTCGCACGTAATGAGGCGGCTTTAATGGGCGGTGATACGATCATCCCCATTTCGGAAATCATTGAGGGAAGACGCAGCTTCGGTGTCTACCAATGTTTTTCAGGCAGGACACAATGATTGACATACCTATATCGATACATCATTACTTTCCGCGAGAGTCCGGCCGACCCTTATTAACATTTACCGCCCCGGCAACGCAGATAGTTTTTCAACGGCCTGCTAGAGATAACGATACATGAAGAGCAGGCATAAGCACTATGTCATATTAATCGGTTGGGCGGTTCTGATGGCCGCAACATCTATGGCACGCGCGCTCCCTGAAGATTGTTTGGACTTAACGGCACCGGCCGCTTTTCTTGAGACGAATGGTTTGGTCTGCCTGCAAAAAGTAATTGTAGCGGATCAGGGAGATACTCAATTATTCAAGGCATCTTTGCAATGGCTGGGGGTGGATAATCCTAATCAATTTAAACTATTAAGTGCAGAATTTGATCATGCTGCTTCCGAGACTGACAGTCCCACTTTTTCAGCGGCCGATGGATTGCTGATTCTGCCGAAAGTTGATATTCCAAAACAGTTCGGCACGGAACGATATACCGTCAGCTTGGCTTGGGTGCCAGGTGCGGATGATTCCACGATTTCGTTGTTTGAATTGGCAAAAATTGCCACATATATCAACCCTGATTACGTCCCCAACGTTACCTGGAAACCTTATGGCATGCTGCATCCTGAGGAACGGCGTGCTGTTGATATACTGGGGCGCTCTATTCCCTACGCTCAACTCGCTGACGCAATCTATGATTTCGATAATATTACCGTCGATACCTGGGAACTGATTGAATCCATCAGCAAAAGTTCCGGCATGCAGGCAGGGGTTTACAATAATCGAGACACGGGTGAACTGACATTAGCATTTCGCGGTACTGAAGCCTGCAGCTTTCCTTGCTCACTCAGTGAAACAAAGGCATATCTGCTTGATGTAGCTGCCGATACGGCTTTAACCCTTGGCTTTGTTAATGATCAATTCAAGCATGCCTTTAATTTTGCACAGGATGTCGTGAATCGATACCCAGGCCGTAAAATTACTGTAACGGGGCATTCGTTAGGTGGGGGATTAGCACAAGCCGTTGGCGCTGTTCTGGGATTGGAGACATTTGCGTTTAACTCTTCACCGGTTCCCGATGATTTTTTCGACAGTTATCCGCTCTCCCTGACCAGTGAACAACTCGAGGAAATAATTTATGTGATTGCCGATATTCATGATCCGGTTTCCAATACCGATGAAACAGGAAAATTTTATTTAAATGCCGATCACGTAACGCCACTCATTCAATTTAACTTTGATTTGAAAGAAATTGCGCCGGATCAATCATTTGACTTTGATGAACTGAGATTTGACCGGCACAGCATCACGAAGCTCTTTAATAATGCAACCAGTCTTATCAGTACCTTCCGGGAAGGCTGGTAACCCGATAAGCTCACCAAACTGATGAAGGTTCAACCCAAAAACCACAGTTGGACGACGGGTTGAATTTATTAAATAACATTAGGATAACTATGATTTCTTTAAAAAGATTTATACTTTCTGCACTACTATTTACTTTATTGATCCCGGTTTCCGGGTGTTCTGTTTTTATGGCTGCAAAACAGCCAGAAAAGAAAGATATTGGCCTGTTTAAAGTAGGCGTATCGAGAGTCACGCTGATCTCTGAGTTTGGTCCGCCTGTTATCAGTGAATATAAAGATGATAAAAAGATTGAAATCTTTAAATTCGTCCAAGGATATAGCACAGGCGCTAAGGCAGGCAGAGCCTTTTTTCACGGCGCAGCAAGTGTCGTTACGCTGGGATTATGGGAGCTTGTTGGCACACCTACTGAAATAACATTTAATGGGGATGAGATGGCCTATCTGGTAAAGTATGACGAGAATGATCTGGTTGACGAAGTAATAGCGATAAAAAAGGAATAAACCGCTTATACGGTCAATGGTTTAATTCCTGAATCTGCTGTCAAATACGAAACTCAACGGATATGACAGCAAAAACCTGACCTGAAAGTTATTTATTTTTTTGTTTTCCTGAAATATCTGACCGTTTGGATTTGTCAACCTGATTTACTCGACCTCAATGACCACCTTGCCCCGGCCAGAACTTCCTGATTGATCACAACAGTGAGCCGGAATGGTAAAACAGTGTCATTAACCATTCAATAACATTCACAATAAGCCACTACAATTTTTCTTTTGTGGAAGAGGAATTATTTGTTTCAATTTGTTTTATTGGCTTCACCCTATAATCAGTACGCCGCGAGATTTTACCGATCATTACAAAAAAAAGTGGCACAAAAAAGATAGCTAGAAATGTGGCAGTCAACATTCCTCCGAATACCCCCGTCCCGATGGAGTTCCGGCTCGCTGCACCAGCTCCTGAGGCTATCACAAGGGGAAACACACCCAGAATGAAAGCCATGGATGTCATGATGATAGGCCGGAAACGGAGGCGCGCCGCGTCAAGCACCGCATTAGTCAGTGACATGCCTGCTACAAGCCGTTGATTGGCAAATTCGACGATCAGGATCGCATTCTTAGCAGCCAGTCCAATCAATGTCACTAACCCGATTTGGAAATAAATGTCATTGGTCAGATCCCGCATCCAAATAGCCAGAAACGCCCCCAAGATGCCAAAAGGGATCGCAAGAATAACAGCGAACGGAATAGACCAGCTTTCGTACAAAGCGGCGAGTACCAGAAATACCATGAGTAAAGCAAAAGCAAATACCAGAGTGGATTGTCCGCTAGCCTTACGCTCTTGCAAGGATATTCCGCTCCAATCGAGCGTATAGCCTTTCGGGATCAGAATTTCATTGGCGATTTGCTCCAACGCTTCAAGCGCCTGTCCTGAACTATAGCCGGGTGCGGCGCCTCCCAGTATGAGTGCTGAATTGAATCCGTTGAAATGCGTCACCGGATCTGGCCCGCTATTAAACTCGGTGGTAATGACGGAATCCAGCGGAATCATGGTCTGTGTTGTGCCCGTTTGGGCGCGCACATATATTTTGCTGATATCATCCGGGTTGGAGCGGTATTCAGGTAACGCTTCTGTTTGTACCCGGTAGATACGGCCAAATTT
>CAKKRO010000105.1 GCA_919902625.1 Nitrosomonadaceae bacterium | reverse complement strand
AACTCATTGAGCATATGCTCAACGGTCGATAACATTATTCCCCGGCTGAGTTGCCGCATCCGTTCGCTACGCTCTCTTCTCCACTGCGGCAGATGACTCAGAATCTTTTCCAGCCGCTCCTGTAACTCAGCGATAGCCGCTTCAATTCGTTCTCTTTCTTCTTGAGGCAGTTTGTCGTATTCGTCTGGAGAAATCACTTCATCGCCACGGGCCGGGGAGAAAGCGAATCCATCCGGCGTTTGTAGCAGCACGATTTTCTGTTTTTCGGCATCCGCCCTTAATTCCATCAAGGCATGCTCCTGCTGCTCACTAAATTCCCTCTGGATTGCTTTAGCCTTGGTGCGGTATTCATCACTCTCAAACAACGCAGGAACCGCACCACGCAAATAATTTATCAGCTTATCCATATACAAGCGCAATTCTTCCCCTCTGCCGTGGGGCAGTTTGAGTACATGGGGTTTGTGCGGCTGGGAAAAGTTATTGATATAGCACCAGTCGGCAGGCTTGCTCTCTTGAATCGCCTTTTCTTCAAGAAGCTGCCGCACCAAACTGAGCTTACCCATACCAGACGGACCCAGCACAAAAAGATTGTAGCCTTCATGGCGGATGCCGGAACCGAAGCGTACTGCATCCATGGCACGCACCTGCCCAATGATTTCCGTCAAATCCTCAAGGCCGTCCGTGGTTTGAAATCTGAATTGTTCAGGATCACAGGGATTACTTAACTGATGCGGATCCAAAGGAGAATGGATTTTCTCTATCTTATTTTGAGTAAAAATGAGGCTACCTCGTTTTATTTATTCTGAAAACAGCAACATTTCCGCGCAGTAACAAATCAGCCGGCGTAATTTACCCTGCCCGTTGTTTTAACAGGCCGATCATAACAAAATGACTCATTGATTATTTCTCGTCTCTTTAATCCGGCCAACCGCGCCTGCGCTGCATTTCTAATGCTCCCAACTCAAACGTAACAGACTTTCCTCTGGATTGTAGTGAAAATCCAGGTTGCCTTGATAGGCGTGGTGTATGGCTTCACCGATTCTACGCGCGAGATGAATGTCGGTTGTCGTTACCAGCGTTGTTCCATCCTCTTCTTCCACTGCCATGATGCGCTTGAGCGGATGTTCAGCCTGTTCGCGTTCCCCCTCGTTGCGCACAAGATGCATAATTTCCTCGCGATGCGCCAGGAAGAAAGGTCCCTGCAGTGTTAGAAAGCCGGCCGGGTAATGATCGTGTATACGATGACAGGCAGGGCAAGTCTCCCGGTGTGCATTAACGGGAACCTGACACCACTGCCATCGGCCTTCGTGGAATACCGCGCTACATTGCGGGCAGACTGCCGGTTCCGGCAACTTGCCTTTAGTCTTATAGGCATCGTGCACCTGTTCTTTGAAGATACCGTCGTGGCGGGTAATCTGGTGAAAACCGGGGGACACGCCTTTTGTGCCCATAAATTTTGTGCCCATGATAAATCTCCTCTGATATAAACAGTTCATTTAAAGTAAGTAACTCATACCCAAAACCAGATCTCTTTCTCTTTCTTTCTCTTTCTACATCCCCATTTCACTCATTTCGTTGGCTCGATCAAATGCCGCCTGTTTCTTTTCAGGCAAATTTGCAATCATGACATCGGCAGTAAGAATCAGACTGGCTATCGAAGCGGCATTTTGTAAAGCAGAGCGTGTCACTTTAGTAGGATCTAAAATACCCATTTCTATAAGATCGCCATATTCCTCAGT
>CAKKRO010000104.1 GCA_919902625.1 Nitrosomonadaceae bacterium | reverse complement strand
AACCGCCCGGCGCCGGCCATCTGACGCCGCAGCAACACCCAGTCTTCCGCCCGTTTCCTGGCATCCAGGCAACGTATCAGGCGCACTCTGAGCGCTTCATCCTGATGATCCAGTATGGCTGCCCAAAGCGTGTCGTCCACATTATAAACTTTGCCCTCCGACAGACAGACGGGAATGATCTGTTCAACCGGCACTGCGAGATCCGTGGCAATTGCCCGCACTGCGGCACTGATATTGACTGCCTTGATATCCAGCCGGTTATTCAAATCATAAGGCGGATGCCATTCACTCACTGGCCGCAGTCGATCAATATAACTGGCCGCCACCAGCAAAGGAGGCGGGTGGCGATCTGTTCGCGCCGCCTGGGATGCACGCAAAGCATCCAAACGGTCGCGCTCGATCTGCCGATCCGGGCGATTGGCCGGGCTGATCCATAAAATCAAATCGGCATTTGCGGCCGCTGCCAGCATTTGTTTATCGTCAAAGAACGGGCTGTCACATCCCGGACTGTCGAAGATCAGTGCCTGAGTTAATCCTTCGCGTGACAAAGCGAATGGTTTCAGCGCCTGGGTTGTATCGGGCAACACATCGGCAGCCGCCGTGAGTTTTCCAAATAACGCATTGACCAGACTGGATTTGCCCGCATTCGCCCGCCCTAAAACAAGAATACGTAGCGGTTCTGCAATGATCTTTGCAGTTTCCTCGGCTTGCTTTATATCCGCTTTGGATAACGGTACCGGAGTCGCCGTAGGTTCTTCATCCCCCAACGGCAAGCGGCCGCTATAAAGATCAATGGCGTAATAGCCCACCTTGCAGATATAGGCGCGCAGGAACCAGCGGTGCAATTCGTTTCTGGCCTGATCGAAGCTGCGCTCGCGCAAATGCCGCCAAACCTCGCCGAGCAGCGCATTGACGGGATTAATGATCATCCGGCCAGCCCGGTAGATATTAAATGCCTGTTCCGCTTTGGCTGTCCAGCGTTGTATGCGAAACAGATCACCGATGGTCAGGCGGTTGCTGAAAGGTATTTTCTCGGCCACATCGCGGCGCAAATCACGGCTTGCGCGCTCGATAATAAACAGAGTATGCGGCACCGTCAGTTCGAGCAATGGTTTTTCCACATCCGGGTAATAACAGTGCGCCACCGTTTCCATCGTTTTCTGTCCCAGTTCCAGCATCCACGTTCCCTCTTCCAGCGGCCAATTCTCAGGGTTACAGGTTTCCGCCAGCGCTTCGACCTGTTGCCACACGCTATCGGCACTTGGCGGCCAATCGGGATTGGGTTCGGTCACCGCTTCCGTTAATAATCGACGCTCACGCCGCACCAGCCATTGCTGCAAACCATAACCCAGACCGCCGCAAATTACCATGGCGATCAGCCAATATTGCAGATTGCCGCCCTGCCACAACCAGAACATGCCGAAACCCAGCAACGCCAGTACCGGCAATATCAGCAGGATAAGTACCAGTAATCGCAGCGGATCAATGGCTGGCAGCGGTGTTTTCATTCGGATTTACCCCGCAACCGATCCTTGAGTATCGATGCGCCACGCTCCAGTTCCTCCGCATAAATGCGGCGTAACGACTCAGGATCCACATTCAAGCCATCCTTACGCCGGACAAAGAAATACACCGCCGCTTTACCCAGCGCATAGGTAGTCGCGCCGCTGGAACTGGCGCCCCATACAGCACCCACCGTTTGTCCCCAGAAAGGAATCACCTTGGCCACGGCACGGCTCACCATTCGCGTCAAATAACCGGATGCAATCCCTGCGCCCGCCAATCCCAGGAATTCCGTGATGGTGCTTTTATCCCAATGCTGCCCATAGAGCACTGCCAGGCTATGCAAGAGCTTCGCCTGTACCGCCGATACCGCCACCAGATCCACCACCGGCAAAGCGCCCAATCCGGCGGCTGTCAGCGCATAGCCTGCAATATGCTGGTGCGCGGTACGCGCATACAGGTCATGCACTTCTTTGCCGCCGCTCAACTGGTGTTGCAATCCCAATGATGAAAGCGATTCAATCGCCTGCCACAGCGCTTCCAAGCCATAATCCGGCGGCACAAACCCATCTTCAGGTAGCGTTAAATCCACCGCCACCCAACGCACTGGCGCAAAGCCGGGTAATGACTTCATGGCGCTGCGCTGTGCCTGTAAAGCACGGCGCAAATCAAGCGGAACTGTCTCCGGCAATGGTTCATCCGCATAAGGCCAGGGCTGCACATGCCCGCATTCAGCGGGATAAAGTTCATGCAAGCCAGTCTGCACGATCAGCACAGGCCATTCGGGATGACGCCGGCGGATGGTATGCAGCACCTCAAACACTGCGGCCTGATTGACATCAGACACTTTCATGACTGCCACCAGCAAATGCGCCTGAGATTCGCAATGATGAATATCGTCACCCGGATCATAGGAAACCTCGCCCAAGCCGCGCGTATCCAGAAACCTGACAACCGGCACATCCGCCGGGAAATCGTAAAAACGCGAACTGCGGGTGCATGGCTGAAAACCATTGCCGATCTCAGCCGCTTCGCTACCCGTCAATGCCCTGATCATCGAAGTCTTGCCCGCCTGCGTCTTGCCCAGCAACCACAGCACAGGCACCGGCATCCTGGTGCGCGCTTCACGCAAAGATGCTTGCAGCAATTTCTCATCGACTTTAGGTTCCAGCAAAGCCGTGCGTAGCTGCTCCCAGTAATCCGTCCAGTTTTTCAAATCGCTCAGTTTCATCAGGCAATCATCTTATCATCAGTGCAAGGCAGGTTTAAGCGGGAATCATCATTCATTGAATTTAATGTGATAAAACTCACAAAGCATTTTAAACAAAAAACAGTACAATCAGCCTGATATCCT
>CAKKRO010000103.1 GCA_919902625.1 Nitrosomonadaceae bacterium | reverse complement strand
TAAGTAGATTACAAACACTATCTGCCAGTCACGCCATTTGGCACATTCACTGAATAGCAGGCATGTTAAAATGCAGCCTTCAAAAAAATCGAAAAGCAACATGAATTTTTCTGCTATTACCGCGTTATCTCCCCTGGATGGCCGTTATCAAACCAAAGTCGAACCGCTCCGGTTTTACTTCAGTGAATTCGCATTGATTCGTTATCGTGTTCAGGTTGAAGTATCTTGGCTTAAAGCGCTCAGTAATGACCCAGGGGTGGTTGAAATTCCGCCTTTCTCAATTGAAACCAATGCCCGGCTGGATAATCTGGTGGCAAACTTTTCCGTCTCCGACGGGGAAGCGATTAAGGCTATTGAAGCCATTACCAATCATGATGTGAAAGCGGTTGAATATTGGCTGAAGCAAATATTGGCGGATAACGCTGAAGTTGCCAAAGCGGCTGAATTCATTCATTTTGCCTGCACCTCTGAGGATATCAATAACCTTTCGCACGGCCTCATGCTTAAATCCAGCCTGGAACAAGTCATGCTCCCCGCTCTCAACAAGATTATTGCCAGGCTGGTTGAATTGGCGCATCAATTAGCGGATGTGCCGATGCTTGCACGCACGCATGGCCAGCCAGCCACCCCAACGACATTGGGTAAAGAAATGGCCAATGCCGTTTATCGTCTGCAACGGGGAAAGAAACAACTGGCAACCGTGGCCATACTGGGCAAGATTAACGGTGCTGTAGGCAATTACAATGCGCACTTGTCGGCTTACCCGGATCTGGATTGGGAAAAATTTGCACAATTGTTTGTTGAAAATCTGGGTCTGGAATTTAACCCCTATACGACCCAGATTGAACCTCACGACACGATGGCTGAACTGTTTGATGCCTATGCCAGGATCAATACCATTTTGCTGGATTTGAACCGCGATATCTGGGGGTACATTTCACTGGGCTATTTCAAGCAAAAAACCAAAGCGGATGAGGTAGGTTCTTCAACCATGCCGCATAAGGTCAACCCGATCGACTTTGAAAACTCGGAAGGCAATCTGGGCATTGCCAACGCCTTATTGCGTCATCTGAGCGAGAAATTACCGGTGTCCCGCTGGCAACGCGATTTAACCGATTCCACAGTGTTGCGTAACATGGGAGTTGCGTTAGGACATACCTTGCTGGCCTATGATTCCTGCCTGAAAGGATTAAACAAGCTGGATGTCAATCCTGCTCAGTTACTGGTTGATCTGGATAACACCTGGGAAGTTCTGGCTGAACCCATTCAAACAGTGATGCGGCGTTACGGAGCCGCCAATCCCTATGAGCAACTGAAAGCATTGACGCGCGGCAAGGGGGGCATTACCCAAGAAACGCTGCATCAATTTATCCATGATCTGAATATCCCTGCGGAAGAGAAGGATCGCCTGCTGGCAATGACTCCCCGGAATTACATCGGCCAAGCAAGCACTTTGGCCCGGCGAATAAAAAATTAACCGGCCTCTCCTGCCCGTAATCTGCTGATCCGACATATTAATCCGTAGCATCCGGGTTGATGGTAAAGAAATTTTAATCACCTGCTTGAAATCCGGAAATGCAACCCCAATATCTCCCCAATAGTTACCAGGAGGTATGATGCAGAGCCCAGAAAACCCAAGCAATCCAGAATCCACCCAGGCAGAAACAGCACACGCTACGGAAGAAACCAGAATAGCGGGAATATCCAGCGATGCAACCATTCAGACCGGACAAAAAGAAGACCCGCCACTCAGCCTTGAGCATTTATTGAAGGAAGCCGAGATAAAAGCAGCCGAACATCATGATGCCTGGATACGGGCCAAAGCTGAAACAGAAAATATCCGCAAGCGTGCTCAGACTGATGTGACTAATGCGCATAAATACGCCATCGAAAATTTCTCGACAGAATTACTGACCGTGATGGACAGCCTAGATGCAGCCTTGGCAATTGAAAATGCGAGTCTGGAAAATTTCAAAAGCGGCATGGAATTAACCCAAAAACAACTGATCAATGCTTTCGACAAATTCGACATCAAGATAATCGATCCCAAGGGAGAAAAATTTGACCCCCACCAGCATCAGGCGATGTGCACCGTTGATTCCGAACTGGCCCCCAATACCGTGGTTCAAGTCATGCAGAAAGGCTACAAATTGCATGAACGTGTGATCCGCCCGGCACTTGTAATGGTTTCAAAAGCGCAAGGTACTTGAATTTTATCCAAGTATCTCCACTTTCAGATCAGTTGATAGACAGAATTAATCTTTAAAAGGATCTAAACATGGCAAAAATTATCGGTATCGATCTGGGTACCACCAACTCCTGTGTATCCGTTATGGAAAACGGGAAACCCAAAGTCATTGAGAACCTGGAAGGTACGCGCACAACGCCTTCTATTGTTGCTTATACCGAGGACAATGAAGTTCTGGTAGGCGCTTCAGCCAAGCGTCAGGCGATCACCAATCCAAAAAACACCTTGTTTGCAGTGAAACGTCTGATTGGCCGCCGCTTTGATGAAGATATGGTGCAACGAGACATCAAGATGGTGCCTTACAGCATTATCAAAGCGGATAACAATGACGCGTGGGTGGAAGTGCGTGGCAAGAAAATCGCACCACCGGAAGTTTCAGCGCAAGTGCTGATGAAAATGAAAAAAACAGCCGAAGATTATCTGGGTGAGCCAGTGACTGAGGCCGTCATCACGGTACCGGCCTACTTCAATGACTCGCAACGCCAGGCAACCAAGGACGCCGGACGAATTGCCGGTTTGGAAGTCAAGCGCATCATTAATGAACCAACGGCTGCAGCATTGGCTTTTGGCATGGACAAAAAAGAAGGCGACCGGAAAATAGCGGTGTATGACCTGGGTGGCGGTACGTTTGATATTTCCATCATTGAAATCGCCGAGATTGAAGGCGAGCATCAGTTTGAAGTGTTAGCGACTAACGGGGACACTTTCCTCGGGGGTGAAGATTTTGATTCACGGGTGATTGAATATCTGGTGGATGAATTCAAGAAAGAAACCGGTATTGACCTGAAGAAGGATATGCTGGCATTGCAACGCTTAAAGGATGCGGCGGAAAAGACCAAAATCGAGTTGTCGTCCAGTCAGCAAACCGAAGTTAATTTGCCGTACATCACCGCCGATGCATCAGGGCCTAAACATCTGGCTGTCAAAATAACCCGCGCGAAACTGGAAAGCCTGGTTGAGGAACTCATTGAGCGCACGGCTGGACCATGCCGTACCGCAATTAAGGATGCCGGCTTATCGGCTTCCGACATTGATGATGTGATTCTGGTCGGCGGACAGACTCGTATGCCCAAGGTACAGGACAAAGTTAAGGAAATATTCGGCAAAGAACCCCGTAAAGACGTTAATCCAGACGAAGCGGTCGCTGTGGGTGCGGCCATTCAGGGCGGTGTGTTGCAGGGTGATGTGAAGGATGTCTTGTTGTTGGATGTGACACCTTTGTCTTTGGGTATCGAAACGCTGGGTGGTGTGATGACCAAGCTGATCCAAAAAAACACCACCATCCCGACCAAAGCGCAGCAGGTGTTTTCCACTGCGGAGGAGAATCAGACCGCTGTGACCATTCACGTGTTACAGGGTGAACGTGAGATGGCATCAGGTAATAAAAGCCTGGGACAGTTTAATCTGAGTGACATCCCCCCTGCACCACGCGGGATGCCTCAAATTGAAGTGACCTTTGATATCGATGCCAATGGTATTTTGCACGTATCGGCAAAAGACAAAGCCACAGGCAAGGAAAGCAAGATCAAGATCCAGGCAAGCTCGGGCTTGTCGGATGCAGAAGTCGATCGTATGGTCAAAGATGCGGAAGCACATGCTGAGGAAGATCATAAGGCGCTGGAATTGATTTCCAGCCGTAACCAATGCGATGCCATGATCCATTCGGTTAAGAAATCCCTGAAAGAGCATGGAGATCAACTGGACAGTGATGAGAAAGCCAAAATTGAGGCTGCATTGAAAGATGCAGAGGAAGTGCTCAAAACGGATAAAAAAGAAGAGATTGATGCGAAGACTCAGGCATTGACCGAAGCGGCACACAAACTGGCTGAAAAGATGTATCAGCAAAAAGACCAACAGGATCAGCAAGCTCAACCTGATACAGGATCTTCATCCGGTCAGCATGAAAAACCCGTGGAAGGCGAAGTCGTTGATGCGGAGTTTGAAGAAGTTAAAAACAAGAAGTAACCATTGTTGGCATTGTTAGAACCTTGGGAAGCCTGCCGGGCTTAAATCCGGCAGGCTTCCGTGGCGCAGAGACGCAAGAGAGGACTTTTAGACTCTTCTGTGTACTCTGCGCTTTGGTGTTTGATTTGAAACTAAAGTTATTCTTAAAACCAGGGCAGCACAAATTTTATTACGGTAGCAGGAAATCAATATGAGTAAGCGCGATTACTATGAAGTGCTCGGTGTCAGCCGTGATGCCGATGAAGGTACTATCAAGAAAGCCTATCGCAGATTGGCGATGAAACATCACCCTGATCGTAATTCCGGCGATGCCAAATCGGAAGAAATGTTCAAGGAAGCCAAGGAAGCTTATGAAATATTGACTGATGCTAATAAGCGCGCCGCTTATGATCAGTTTGGCCATGCCGGTATGGATGCCAATGCAGCCGGTGGAGGCGGCGCACAGGGATTTGGTGATGCCTTCAGCGATATTTTCGGAGATATTTTCGGAGGGCGTGGCGGGCGTTCAAATGTGCACCGTGGCTCCGATCTGCGCTACAACCTGGAGATTTCCCTGGAGCAGGCGGCGCATGGAACCGAGACAAAGATTCGCATTCCCACGATGGATAAATGTGAGACCTGTCATGGCAGCGGCAGCAAACCGGGCAGTTCGCCTAAAACCTGCCCTACCTGTAACGGCCATGGCCAGGTAAGGATGCAACAGGGATTTTTCTCAATCCAGCAGACATGCCCCAAATGTCAAGGTAACGGAAAAATTATTTCTCACCCTTGTACAACTTGTCATGGGGCGGGGCGCGTAAAACACCATAAGACGCTGAATGTAAAAATCCCGGTGGGTGTCGACGATGGTGATCGCATTCGCATTTCAGGTGAAGGTGAAGCCGGTGTAAATGGCGGACCGCCGGGCGATCTGTACGTGGTGGTTCACTTGTCAGCACATTCCGTTTTTCGCCGCGAAGGCGATCATTTACATTGCGAAATACCGATTAGTTTTAGCGTAGCCGCATTGGGCGGAGAAATTGAAGTGCCTACCCTGGAGGGTCATGCCAAAATTAAAGTGCCGTCCGAAACACAAACCGGCAAGATCTTTCGTTTGCGCGGCAAAGGAATTAAAGGTGTGCGCAGCCATGACAAAGGCGATTTGCTCTGTCATGTTGTTGTGGAAACCCCGGTGAAACTGACAGCACGCCAAAAAGAGCTGTTAGAGGAACTGGAAACCATTAGCCTGAAAGATGGCCCTCGTCACAGCCCTCGTGCTAAATCATGGATGGATAAGGCGCGCGAATTCTTTTCGGAATAATTGACTCTATTGCCCATGATGCTTATACAATCGCCGGTAGAACCATTGTTTACAATATTCTACCGTTAAGAGATAAGCAACGATCAAACCAGCCAACAGGCCGAAAAATAGTGGCTGCAGTGGTGTGAAACCAAGATAATGAGCCATTGGACTAAATGGAAGGAACATTGCAATAGCGACGACGCTCAGAGATGTGATTGTCAACCAACGATTGGGGCGACTGCGGAAAGGACGGCGACGAGTCCTGATGATAAAAATAACCAGCACCTGGGTAGCAATCGACTCAACGAACCAGCCCGTGCGGAATAACGTTTCATCCGCATCAAATACTGCGATCAGCAGATAAAAGGTAAGAAAATCGAATAAGGAACTGATGGGCCCGATAACCATCATGAAGTTGCGAATAAAATTCATATCCCACTGATTGGGTTGAGCCAGATCCTCTTCATCCACATGATCCATCGGCAAGGTAACTTCAGAAAGATCATACAATAAATTGTTCAGTAAAATCTGTAGCGGCAGTAGTGGTAAAAACGGCAAAAACAGTGTCGAAGCAGCCATACTGAACATATTGCCAAAGTTAGAACTGGTAGCCATCATGATGTATTTCATTACGTTCCCGAATGTGCGCCGGCCTTCCATAACGCCCGCATGCAATACCTTAA
>CAKKRO010000102.1 GCA_919902625.1 Nitrosomonadaceae bacterium | reverse complement strand
TTAATGATGAACATAGAATTGTCTATAAAGTTATCGACACTGATTTGTTCATTGCGCAACTACGATATCACTATTGAGGTTCACTCCGAGTGAACGACATTAAACAAATCATCGAAGCCTTACTTAAATTCCGTGATGAGCGGGATTGGGAGCAATTTCACAATCCGAAAGATCTCGCTCTGGCATTGAATATTGAGGCCGGGGAACTGCTGGAAGCTTTTCTGTGGAAGTCTTCCGAGCAGGCGGATATCGATACCGTGAAGGAGGAGCTGGCCGATGTGCTGGCGTTTGCTTTTCTGCTGGCGGATAAATATGGTTTGGATGTGAAGCAGATCGTGCTGGAGAAGATTGAGAAAAATGCGCTGAAGTATCCGGTTGCAAAATCCAAAGGTAGCGCAAAGAAATACACCGAACTGTAGGACACCGCTAAAAATCCAGATTTCATCCCAACTGCTGTGTTGCGGAAAAAGTTTCTTGCTTGCATATCAACCATATGCGGCGCTGCAAAATTTTTCCCGCGCCTTGCATTTGGACGAACTCTGAATTTTTTGAGGCACCCTATGGAGATGTAGATTCCATATCATCCATCACTTTGCCGCCAGCCGCCATAACGAGGTGAGTTCTGCGGCGCGGGCGGCGTGGAGCGGGTCGCTGGTATCCGAGACGCGGGGATGGTGGGGTTTTACATCCGTTTTACTCAATACTTTCAGTCCCGCCGCATCAATGGCGGCCAGCAATTCCGCGCTAGTCCGCAATTCCAGATGTTCGGCAAAATCAGACAGAATCAGCCAGCCTTCGCCGCCGGGTGCCAGATGGGCGCTGAGGCCTTGCAAAAACCCTAGCAACATTTGGTTTTCCGGGTCGAAGATCGCGTGTTCAAGTGGTGAGCTGGGCCGCGCGGGAATCCACGGCGGATTGCACACGATTAGCGCGGCTTGCCCTTCGGGAAACAGGTTGGCTTGCACCAGATCAATCTGATTCATGAGATCCAGGCGGGTCAGATTTTCGCGCGCGCAATCCAATGCGCGCAAATCCAGATCGGTGGCGATGATACGCTGGATGTCCCGGCGCGCCAGCACGGCGGCCAGTATGCCTGTTCCGGTGCCGATATCAAATGCGACCGATTG
>CAKKRO010000101.1 GCA_919902625.1 Nitrosomonadaceae bacterium | reverse complement strand
GAATACAACGCTTGGATAAATGAGGGTATCAATTTGATTGCTTCCTTCGGATTCGTTCAGTACCAGGTTTGCAAAAGCGCTTGTTATCTTATAGTCGGCATCGGTTATTGCTGTTTTGATAAACTCATCGGCGAGAAAAGCATCGATCAATTGTGCTAGAGCGGCTTTGGCTTTTTAAGAATATTGTCATAGGGTTCTTTGCTTCTATTGATTGAAGAACCCAGATAAGTTTCGCCTGTCCTGCGATAGTAATCAAGCTCTCCGGCAGGCAGCACTGTGATTTCTTTTTCAAATTTTAGTATTTCAGCCACCGGCATTCCAATGCGCCATTGGGTTTCAGGGCAAGAATTTCCAGTATGTTGGTTTGCTTCAAATGGACGCTATCCAGGAAGCCGGTGGCTGCCAAATTGATGCGTGCGTTGATTGTGCATAGCCATCAGATCGCTGCCGCATATGGTGAGGTAACGGAGTGCCTGTTCGCCAGACTGTTTATAACTTGGACAGGACGCACCAGATTAATGATTAACTATATGAAAATAAATAGTTATTTATTTTTCTTTCCAGATCGCAAAAGCCAGTAAGATCCATGCGCTGAGGAACGAAACACCGCCAAATGGCGTGATCATGCCCAATCCGCGGATTCCAGTCAGACTTAATGTGTAAAGGCTCAGGCTAAATAAAACGATACCGGCCAGCATCAACCAACCGGATACCGGGATTAAGCGGGACTTGGGAAAATGGTGCAACAACAGGCCGATGATAAGAATCCCGAAGGCATGATAAAAGTGGTACTGCACCCCTGTTTGATACACTGCCAGCATGCTCTCCGAGAGTGTTTGCTTCAGGCCATGCGCGCCAAAAGCGCCCAGTGCGATGCATAAGAAGACATTGATAGCCCCCATGATCAGAAAAGTTTTTGACATCGACGATAGTCCTTGTTGGCTAAAGAGAAGTTAACGCTGGGTTGTGATGTATCTTGCTTAAGAATTCTTGGTTTGAGTGACATCCGCCTCACACATTCCGTGCGCGAATTTTACCTGAATTCTATCACCGGAATTAATTTGTT
>CAKKRO010000100.1:3525-24825 GCA_919902625.1 Nitrosomonadaceae bacterium | reverse complement strand
AAGTATCAGGCATAAATGAATCGACCCTTCCAAAAGTTAAGTTTAATTATTCTAACATTACAATCGCACTTCGATACCATGTTGCGCCATATACTGTTTTGCTTGCTGGATTGTAAATTCGCCATAGTGAAAGATACTGGCCGCCAGTACGGCATCCGCATGTCCTTGTAGAATACCCTCTACCAAATGATCCAGATTGCCCACACCACCACTGGCGATAACCGGTATATCGACCGCATCTGAAACGGCGCGTGTTAAGGTTATATCAAAACCGTTGCGTGTGCCATCTCTATCCATACTGGTCAGCAAAATTTCACCGGCTCCCAGGGTTTGCATTTTTTTTGCCCACTCAATGGCATCAATACCCGTTGTCTTACGCCCGCCATGGGTAAAAACCTCCCAACGCGGCGAACCATCGGATGAACTCACCTGTTTGGCATCGATGGCGACGACAATGCATTGAGAGCCGTAATGACTCGATGCATCAGCCACCAGTTGCGGATTCAGGACTGCGGATGTGTTGATGCTTACTTTATCAGCACCTGCATTCAATAGTCTGCGAATATCTTCTACCTGACGCACGCCGCCGCCAACAGTCAAGGGAATAAATACCTGTGCAGCGACATCTTCAATGATATGCAGAATCAAGTCACGATTATCGGAGCTGGCTGTGATGTCCAGAAAAGTGAGTTCATCCGCGCCTTGTTCATCATATCGGCGTGAAATTTCCACCGGATCACCTGCGTCACGCAGCTCAACAAAGTTAACACCTTTAACAACACGTCCATTGGTGACATCCAGACATGGAATAATACGTTTAGCGAGGCTCATCAGATTTTAAAGCCGGGTTGTGAGAATGAATGAAAGATAACAAATTGTGATGACTCACAATCGAAGCGTTTGTTTTATGAGATACCGTTAGCCATACTGAGCTTATCAGCTAATATCTGGGCTTCCTTAAAATCCAGCGAACCTTCATAAATCGCCCGCCCAGTGATGGCGCCCATAATACCTTCTGACTCAATTTCACACAGTGTGTGAACATCATCGATATTGGTGATGCCGCCGCTGGCAATGACCGGTATGGTCAATTGTCTGGCCAATTCGACGGTGGCCTTGGCGTTGATGCCACTGAGCATGCCATCTCTGCCGATGTCCGTGTAAATAACGGCTTCCACGCCATAGTCTTCGAATTTTTTGGCCAGATCAATCACGTCATGCCCGGTTATTTTAGACCAGCCATCAACGGCCACTTTGCCATCTTTTGCATCCAGTCCAACCATAATCTGCCCCGGGAAAGCATTGCAGGCATCCTGCAGAAAACCGGGTATTTTAATGGCTGCAGTACCAATAATGATGTAGGTGATCCCATTATCCAGATAACGTTCAATGGTATCAAGATCACGAATGCCGCCACCCAGTTGGATGGGGATCTGATCATCAATCACCCGTACAATTTCGCAAATAGCGGCTTCGTTTCTTGGTTTACCGGCAAATGCGCCATTTAAGTCAACAAGATGGAGTCTTCGCGCACCTTGGCTTAACCAGTGCGTTGCCATGTCGCCGGGCTCTTTGGAAAATACAGTGGCATCTTCCATAACTCCCTGTTTGAGTCGAACACAGTGCCCATCTTTGAGATCTATCGCAGGAATAATCAGCATAGCTTAATCAGAGTGAATAGTTGATTAATAGAGTTAGTTTACTACTTTTTGATTTTAGGAATGTGGCGTCCATCGGGCAAAATTACTTAATAGGGTTAATCCTGCCCATTGACTTTTTTCTGGATGGAACTGTACAGCGAAAATATTATCTTTTGCAACAGCACAAGTAAATGGGAAAGGATAATTGCTGCGCGCAGCAATGGACGCAGAGTCAGTAGTTTCAACATAATAACTATGTACGAAATAAAAGCGCGCATCTTCTGCGATACCTTCCCACAAAGGATGCTTAATCGTTTGATATACCTGGTTCCAACCCATATGAGGCACTTTCAGTTTTTGTCCGTCAGCTGTTGTCATGGCTGCAGCGGGGAAATGTACTACCTTCCCGGATAGAATATTCAATCCTTTAATATGGCCTTCTTCACTTTCTTCAAACAACATTTGCAAGCCAATACAGATACCCAGAAATGGTTTGTGGGCAGCCGCTTCCATAACGGCTTCACGCAGTCCCCGGGTTTCGAGCTCATGCATACAATTGCGCATGGCGCCTTGCCCTGGCACTACGACACGTTTTGCTTTCCGCACCACGTCAGGATCACTGGTGACTATAATCGAAGCAGCCGGTGCCACATGTTCAAACGCTTTCTGCACGGAACGTAAATTGCCCATTCCATAATCAACAATTGCAATATCAGTCATACGATGTGTATAGGAACAAAGTTACTTATAAAGTGCCTTTGGTGGATGGAATAATACCAACTGCGCCAGGATCATGTTCAATGGCCATACGGAGTGCCCGCCCCAATGCTTTAAACACGGTTTCAGCCTGATGGTGCGCATTTTTTCCGGATAGATTGTCAATATGCAGGGTTATTAAGGCATGATTGGTAAATCCCTGAAAAAATTCATTGATGAGGTCGACATCAAAATCACCAATGCGCGCCCGTACAAAATCAATGTTAAGTGCCAAACCGGGACGTCCGGACAAGTCTATGACCACGCGGGATAATGCTTCATCAAGGGGTACATAGGCATGGCCGTAGCGGCGTAGTCCTTTTTTATCGCCGACCGCTTGAGCAAAGGTTTGTCCAAAAGTAATGCCGATATCTTCAACGGTATGATGTGCGTCAATGTGCAGATCACCTTTGGCGGTAATCTCAAGATCTATCAGGCCATGACGGGCAATCTGATCAAGCATGTGATCCAGAAAAGGTATTCCTGTGTTCAAAGCAGATTTGCCTGTTCCATCTAAATCCAGATTCACGCTGATTTGGGTTTCCAGCGTATTTCGCGTTACTTGTGCCTGGCGCATAGAATAAAGTTTTTGATCAATACAAGAGGTTTTGAGCGAATTCTAAACTGTTTCACTGAGTAGGGTGTGTAATGTTTCGCAAAATTGTGAGTTTTCGTCAGAGGTTCCCACGGTGACACGCAGACAATTTTCTAATAACGGGTGGGTGCCATCAAGATTTTTGATTAATATTTTGCGTTGTTTGAGTGCCTGAAAGATTTGACTGGCTTTATGGATGCGGAACAAAATAAAATTGGCATCCGAGGGAAACACCTCTACACCCTTTATTGTACCAAGATATGTATTCATTTTTGTGCGTTCTGACTTGATAGTTTCCGCTTGTTCCAATAATACATCGGTATGATGTAATACCTTCTCCGCGATTAATTGCGTCATTATGCCAACATTATAAGGCAAGCGCATCTTTTCCAGTTGCATTATCCACTCAGGCCGGCCGACCAATAAACCCAATCTTAAGCCCGCCAGCCCCAATTTAGAGAGTGTACGCATCAATAGTAAATTGGGATATTGGCTTAACTGATCAATTAAGCTGGCATCAGCAAAAGCATGATAGGCTTCATCGACAACAACAATGCCAGGTGTTGCCTGAATAATGCTCAGAATGGCGCCGGCGTCGAATAGATTTCCCGTTGGATTGTTGGGGTAGGCCAGGAAAATTACGGCGGGTTTGTGTTTTTCTATTGCGGCCAACATGGCTTCCAGATCAAGCGAGAAGTCCTTTTTTAAGGGTACCCCGGCGTACTGAATGTTTGCGAATGTGGCAATCATCCGGAACATGACAAAGGCAGGCTCGACACTCATCAATATGGCGCCTGGTCTGGCGACTGCCATGGCGATAATCTGGATGATCTCATCCGATCCGTTGCCGAGCAGGATATCCATCTCATCAGAAACAGCCAGAGCCTGGCGTAAGGCTGCTTTCAGTGAAGCAGCGCTCGCGTCAGGATAACGATTGACCGGCGCGTTTGCCGTTAGCCGTGCAATTTCATCACGTAACACGGATGGTAACGGATAAGGATTTTCCATGGCGTCCAGCTTGATCATGCCGGTTGCAGGCGGGACATGATAGGCGGAGAGCGCAAGGATTTCCGGGCGGATAATTTGATCGGGACGATAAGAATTTGGCATAGTCGCCTATTTTAACCCAACATGGGTTTAAAGTTGAAACTGACGTTCCGGTTTTATTGGAATAACTGAAGCAACTACAATAAACGGCTCTTGTCTCCGGTTCTAAACCCAAGTAATGGTTCAGGTTCAGAAAAATTCTTTCCAAAAGCGATGACCTTGAATAGTTCGCCCATTTCTGCGGGGCTGACCAGTTTTTGCAGTTGATTGGCCTGCGGTAAGTAGTTGTTCATGTCTTCTGCCGATGTCTGTGCCAGAATTCCGGTGATGCCGCAATTAATCAGGAAATAAGCTTGAGTGGTATAACCCAACAGCATCAATCCGGTATTTTCCGTTGCCTCGGTGACTGCACTGAAATCAACGTGACTGGTGATATCTTGCAGTCCCGGCAAGTAAAACGGATCGTCATGGGCATGATGGCGGTAATGGCACATCAGCGTACCCTGGTCGCGCTGGGGGTGGTAATACTCACTGCGCCCGAACCCATAGTCAATGAGCAGGATGACGCCTTGCTGTAAGAGTCCTGCCAGGCTGCGCATGAAGCGACCGGCGGCAAGGTTTATTTCACTGACATAATAGGGATTGGTCTGATGATTGCCCGGGTTTATCAAAGGTATTAACTGAGCGGCGGCATGGTGTAGTTCAGGATTCTGGATGACGCGTTCTTGCCATTCAAATTGATTGTTTCGCCACGTCACGCCGCGTTCAAACAACTTATCGCCATGCCATGCCACCATATGAACCGGCATCGCATCCAAGACCTCATTGGCAAGGATGGTGCCTGTAAATTGAGCAGGCAATTGCTCCAGCCACTCGATCAAATGCACAAGGTGGGGTGCTTTCTGGGCGAATAGCGTTTGTTGCCGTTGGCGTAACTCGGCGCTGACTTCAAGAATAAAATATTTTCCGGGCAAATAATCTGATTTTTCCAGCTCGCTCAGTAAATCCAGGGCCAGTTTGCCCGATCCTGCGCCAAATTCAAGAATATCGGCGTTTTTAACTTGCTCGGATACTTGTATCACTTGTCGCGCCAATGTGCGGCCAAACAGCGGGGAAATTTCAGGCGCAGTGACAAAATCACCAGCACCGCCCAGTTTGGCCGTTCCTCCGCTGTAATAACCCATTCCTGGCGCATACAGTGCCAGATTCATGAATTGCTCGAACGGAATCCAGCCACCCGCCGCTTCGATTTCTTTTTGAATCATTGTTCGTACAGAGTGGCAGTGTGCCAGCGCAATTTCATCGGCAGGCGGTAGAGTGGGCTGTAAAGACATGAGCAGGAATATTTTTTTGTGGTAAATTTCCACAGCTTGTAAGTTAATCGTGCCATAGTTTAACAGCACTTTGAAGGAGACGCAGGTGCAAGGGAAAGTGATATTGATTACGGGTGGCGCAAAACGGGTGGGAGCCGCCATCTGCCGGAGGCTGCATGCGCAAGGCGCACGATTGATTGTGCACTATCGCTCTTCGCTGGGTGAAGCCAAAGCCCTGCAAAATGAGCTGAATCAAGCACGCCCTGACTCAGTCGCGTTGGCTCAAGCGGATCTGCTAGATAAAGAATTACTATCTGATTTGATTGAAAAATCGGTAAAACGATTTGGGCAACTGGATGTGTTGATCAATAATGCTTCCAGCTTTTTTCCGACACCACTCCATCAATGTACTTTGGAAGACTGGGACGATCTGATGGGCAGCAATCTCAAAGCCCCTCTGTTTTTATCCCAGGCTGCCGCCCCTTATCTGAAAGAGCGGCATGGTTGTATTATTAATATTGTGGATATCCATGCCGAGCGGCCTTTAAGGAATTATGCGATCTACAATGCCGCCAAAGGCGGGTTGTTATCCCTGACCAAATCGCTGGCCGTGGAAATGGCGCCGGAAGTGCGCGTCAACGGCGTTTCACCCGGACCTATTTTATGGCCGGAAGATGGCGAATGGTCTGATGAAGCGGCGCGTCAGCATATTATTGCAGGCACGCTGCTCAAACGCTGCGGCGAACCGGATGATATCGCCAAAACGGTGCAATTTCTGATTGCCGATGCGCCTTATATTACCGGCCAGATTATTGCGGTGGATGGCGGGCGTAGTATTCATTTGTAGTAACGAGTGAAACGGCTGCGAGAATTTGATAAACCTTACTCGATCATTCACCAAATGCATTCTTGATCCATTCAATTTCCTGTCCATTTGCACCGGATAGCAGTAACGCGTCAAAGCGGCAAGGCGGCTCGCTATTCAATTCAGCCAAATAATGCCGTGCGGTACGCAATAGTTTGGCTTGTTTCGCTGGTGTAATGCTGGCCGCAGCACCGCCAAATAGTTCATTTGCGCGCATGCGGACTTCGATAAATACCAGCGTGGTTCCATCACGCATGATCAGATCGATTTCGCCAAAACGGCAACGATAGTTTTGTGTGACCAGAACCAGATGCCGGCGCTGGAGATACGATGCCGCTATTTGCTCGGCATCACTGCCCTTCATGTTCTATGAGATCTTTCTGTAAATCGAGTAGTTGTACTTTGCCATAATCAAACTGGGCGGCAACGGGTTCACGTACAAATTGATTGGGCGGTAAAAAACGGATAGATCCGGTGACGCCATCAAAAGAAATTTCATTCACTGATTGCGATTGCGGCTGTAATAGATAAGTCATTAAGCGAAAAGCATCAATGCCCAGAGCATACAGGCGTTCCATGTCCGTGTTCCTGGTTTTACCGGTGTGACGATAGGCCATGACTGCAGGGTGATCGGGTTGTAACAACCAGGGCATATCCATAAACTGGATGCCATTTAAATCATGATTGAGTAAATAGTTGTCAGTGCCGGTAAAAATCTGTGAAGTGGCGTACACAGGGACATCAGGGTCAAGGTATGTCCGCAGCACGCGTGATTTGGCAGCATCCAGAGCAAGGAAAACCAAGTGATTGCTGCCTGCTGTCAAAGAGCGGAATTGTTGTAGCTTGGCTGGATCTTCGGTATAGCGGAATGATTCGGCCGTTTTGCCATGCTCACTTTGCCAGCGTTCTATAAAAGCATTCTGTAAGCGGCTGGATAAGGAGCTATCATCGCTAATGATGATTGCATGGTTTTTTCCGCCTGGCAGGGCCCATTTTGCGATGTGACTGGCTTCCGTTTCCATTTGCAACCCAAATAAATAAAGCTTGGATGGCAAATCGATATTATTATCCACTGTATTCAATGCTAAAGTAGGCACTTCCAGGTGATCACTGGAGGCAATTGCTGAGACACCATCCCGGGTGAGCGGTCCCACGACAAATACGGCCCCCGCAGTCAGTGCCTGATGGTAGGTGACAAGGATATCGAGAGGATCGTCCGTTGTGGAATATAGTCTGATGGTTAATGGAAGAGCCTGTTCGCGCATGGCGGCGGTTTCAAAACCTTCTCTGACTACATTGGCGGCCTCTCTAAATGAGGGTGATTCCAAGGGCAATAGCAGCGCGATATGAGGCACCAGCGTGGATTCGGCCGCATTATCGGGTTGGGGCTGGGTAGCCATTGCCAACGGGCTGCCGTATAGTGCAAAGATTAACGCCAGAGTAGTGATAAAAAAACGGTGCATAGTGAGGATTATGCTGGAAAAAAGTGCATTATATGTGGTTGCCACACCAATAGGAAATTTAAGCGATATCAGCTTGCGTGCATTAGACATATTGGCAAAAGTTGATGTGGTTGCGGCGGAACATATACAAAACTCCAGACATTTATTGGCGGCACATTCCATTACGGCCAAGCTGATCAGTTTGCATCAACATAATGAAACGGCTGTTACGGACAAAATATTAACACTATTAGATTCCGGAAAGCGTGTTGCGCTGATAACAGATGCCGGCACGCCGGGTATTTCTGATCCCGGTGCCATTCTGGTTCAGCGTGTGCGTGAGCAAGGCTACCCGGTTATCCCGGTTCCAGGCGCAAATGCCGCCATCTGCGCCCTGTCAGCAGCCGGTATCACGCACCCTCATTTCCTCTTTTTTGGTTTTCTGCCCACCAAAACCGGGTTGCGTAAACGTGAATTGACCGCCTTGAAATCTCAACATTGCACCCTGATATTTTATGAAGCGCCGCATCGTATTCTGGAGTGTGTGACAGATATGATTGATGTATTTGGCACACAACGCCAGCTGACCGTTGCCCGGGAATTAACCAAATTATTTGAAACCATTCATGGGGGGACCCTGGGTGATACGCTGGCTTGGTTGCAGGCGGATGCCCACCAACAAAAAGGTGAATTTGTTTTGTTGCTGTCAGGGGCGGAAATTCCAGATAAGTCTGAGGTAAGTGAACAGGCCCGGCATACACTGACATGTTTACTGGATGAATTACCATTAAAGCAAGCGGTTAAGCTGGCCACGCAAATTACCGGTGAAAACAAGAACACACTATACCAATGGGCGCTGGATCTGAAAGCTGCGAAGCACCCCGAATAGCATGAAGCGCCTGAGATATAATGCAATCCTTTCAACTTAATCCTGACAAACCGTGAGCAGTATAACCATCACCCGGCCTGATGACTGGCACTTGCATCTGCGCGATGGAGAACAGTTGCGTGCCGTGTTGCCGCATACCGCAAAGCAATTCGCGCGCGCTATCATTATGCCCAACCTCAAACCGCCTGTGGTAACGGTCGATAGGGTGCTGGCATACCGGGCGCGGATACTGGCGGCTTTACCCGCATCGCTGCAATCCGGTTTTGAACCGCTGATGACACTTTACCTGACGGATAATACACCGCCATCTGAAATTATCCGGGCCAAGGAAAGCGGGGTGGTGCAGGGTGTAAAATTGTACCCGGCAGGTGCAACCACGCATTCGGATGCCGGGGTGACCGATATTGCCCAATGTTACGCCACGCTGGAGGCCATGGAACAAAATAACCTGCCATTACTGGTGCATGGTGAAGTGACTGATCCGGATGTGGATGTGTTTGATAAAGAGAAAGTGTTTATCGACCGGATACTTGCTCCACTGACGCAGCGTTTCCCGGATTTACGCATTGTGTTTGAGCACGTCACTACCCGTGATGCGGTGGCGTTTGTAAAAGAATCATCCAGCCATGTTGCGGCCACGATTACCGCGCATCATCTGTTACTGAATCGTAATGCAATCTTTCAGGGCGGCATCCGCCCGCATCATTTTTGCTTGCCCGTGTTAAAGCGTGAAATCCATCGGCAGGCTTTGCTGGAAGCCGCCACCGGCGGCGATCCCAAATTTTTTCTGGGCACCGATAGCGCGCCGCATTCGCAAGCCAGTAAAGAGAATGCCTGCGGGTGTGCGGGGATTTTTACGGCCCATGCGGCTATTGAGTTATATGCGGCCGCATTTGAACAAGCTGGCGCATTGGATAAACTGGAGGCTTTTGCCAGCTTTCATGGCGCAGATTTTTATCAATTAGCGCGTAATAAAGATTCTATTACGTTGAATAAAGAAAGCTGGGTTATCCCGGAACAGCTCGAATTTGCCGGAGAGAAACTGATACCCCTTTTTGCAGGGGAAAGTCTGGCCTGGAAAATGGTGTGATGCCGGGATGGCGGGATTTACCAGTGCTTTAATGCCCGGTTCCAGCAATAGAGAAGCCGTGCAAAGCCATTATAGATCAAACGTGCGAGCGGTCTGATCATGGCGCATCCAAACAGTTTTGCCAACCAGCGTTGATCCGGTGTTTGCCGCCAGAGATGGATGAATGCATCAATGCCAATATTAAGCCCGCCCCTGTCATCCTTGACATGCAATCGTTCCCGAACCTGTTCCAGCGAACTGTCCACTTCGGATACCGCATCCGGGTTGTGATGCACATCCACCCATTCAATGTTTTTAACGCCACATTTTTCCATGCGCTGGCGCTGATCCTTTATTCCCGCATTGCAGACGGGGCAGGCGCTGTTGTAATACACTTTACTGGACATGGA
This sequence comes from Nitrosomonadaceae bacterium, assembly GCA_919902625.1. Classification (GTDB taxonomy): domain Bacteria; phylum Pseudomonadota; class Gammaproteobacteria; order Burkholderiales; family Nitrosomonadaceae; genus Nitrosomonas. The sequence goes on along the minus strand of CAKKRO010000100.1, from coordinate 14,799 downwards.
CCGATTTGTTTCCGAATATCTTGAACGATCAGTATAAACGTAATGGCCTATTCCGGGCATGGGAGTGCAACATTCTATGACAGATCAGATTGCTGAGTTTGCCAATCCATTCGATCTGATATCCGAGCTCGGTGGCAGTTATGCGGCTGAACTGGGTATTCATCTTGATGACTTAAGCTCAGCGGAAATCTACAAATGGTTTCTTGCCGCCATGCTTTATGGTGCGCGTATTTCTGAGAATATCGCCAGCCGCACCTGGCAGGTATTTAAGCGTAACGATATTTTGACACCGCAAGGCATTATCCATACCGGGTGGGACGGATTGACCGCCATGCTCGATCAAGGGGGTTATGTGCGCTACGATTACAAAACGGCAACCAAATTGCTGGCGGTCAACCAGTCTTTACTTGATCACTATGCCGGAAATTTGAATCATCTGCATGCTGCGGCTTCGGATCCCAATGACTTGGAATGGCGGGTGATGAATTTGGGCAAAGGGGTGGGTAAAGTGACGGCGCATATATTTCTGCGTGAATTACGCGGCCGCTGGGATAAGGCGGAGCCCCCTTTGTCCTCATTGGCCTTGAATGCTGCGCAGGTATTAGGATTTCTTCCGGACGGGATGGATAACGACCACAGGCTGGCGCTTGTCAATCTACAACAATTGTGGCGCAGGAATGGCATGACAAGGGAAAGTTTTTCTGATTTTGAAGCGGCGCTGGTTCGATATGGGCTACGGTTGCGCCATCAGGAAAAGAAAGCCAAGCGCGCGAAATAACAGGTGTAATACCCTGATGCAATTATTTTCTTGATTTTGTGTCTGATAGCCATATATCGGTAATATCACTTAACCTGAAAAGAGGTTGTTATGGTAAATATTCGTTCACCGGCTGTGGCGGGTCTGTTTTACCCTGCTGATGCGCGGCAGCTTGCACAGAATGTGCAGCAATTGCTGGCCGGGGCAAAGGCTCATGATCTCAAGCCTAAGGCGTTGATTGTTCCGCATGCAGGTTACATATACTCCGGGGCTGTTGCTGCGACAGCGTATGCCGGTTTGCGTTCTGTTGCATCAGCCATCAAGCGCGTCGTATTGCTCGGTCCTGCGCACCGTGTGGCCCTGCATGGCTTGGCTCTGCCCGGTGTGGATGTCTTTGAGACGCCGCTGGGCAGCGTGAAACTGGATACTGATTCAGTACGCGCCATTGCTCATTTACCCCAAGTGACGATCAATCAAGAGGCGCATGCATTGGAACATTCACTGGAAGTGCAATTGCCGTTTTTGCAAAGTGTACTGAGCGATTTTACCTTGCTGCCGCTGGCGGTGGGCAGGGTGTCCGCTGAAGCGGTGGCCGAAGTATTGGATCATCTGTGGGGCGGGGAGGAAACCTTGATTGTGATCAGCTCCGATCTTTCGCATTATTTGCCCTATGCGGCTGCCCAACGTGTGGATAGTGAAACGGTGCAATCCATCTTACGGTTACAACAGCCGATTGGACATGATCACGCCTGTGGAGGTACGCCCATCAGTGGTCTGATCATTGCGGCACAGAAACATCAACTGACTCCGCATTTACTGGATTTACGGAATTCTGGCGATACTGCCGGCTCGCGGGATCAGGTGGTCGGTTATGCGGCGATTGCATTTAATTAATGGAGGAATATGGCTATGTCACTGGAAAAAAATGAGCAAGGAAAAATACTGCTGCAAATTGCACGCGCTGCCATTTCCCGGGCTTTACATGTGTCCTGTGCGCCCGCAGCCGTTGATGAAAATATAGCGTGGCTTTCTCAACCAGGAGCCACTTTTGTCACACTCACCCAATGGGATGAATTGCGGGGTTGTATCGGTTCCTTACAGGCCTGTGATCCGCTGATTGAAGATGTGAGCAATAATGCAGTATCCGCGGCATTGTACGATCCTCGTTTTATACCATTGGCGGCTGATGAGTTGGATACCGTCAATCTGGAAGTGTCATTGCTTTCCGAATTGCAATCGCTTGATTTTACCAGTGAGGCCGATGCTCTGGCGCAATTGCGTCCGAGCATTGACGGCGTTGTGTTCGAGTATGGACCCTATCGCAGCACCTTTTTGCCTCAGGTATGGGAAAGTCTTCCGCAACCCCGGCAGTTTCTTGCCAGGTTAAAGGCTAAGGCCCGATTGTCTGAGGATTTCTGGGCTGAGGATATCAGGCTGTCACGCTATACCGTAAGTAAATGGCGTGAAACTGATTATTCCAGGGAGTATGCTCATGGATGAGCCGATTAGTTCCGCCGAACGATATCCGGCCAGGTATTGGCATCAACTGGACGATGGCCGGATCCAGTGTGATTTATGTCCGCGTGACTGCAAATTGCACGAGGGGCAACGTGGAGCCTGTTTTGTGCGGGGGCGTGCGGGTGATGTGATGGTATTGACGACCTACGGACGCTCTTCCGGTTTTTGCGTGGATCCCGTCGAGAAAAAACCATTGAACCATTTTTATCCCGGCAGCAGCGTTCTGTCGTTCGGCACTGCCGGATGCAACCTTGCTTGTAAATTCTGCCAGAATTGGGATATCTCCAAATCACGCAGCTTTGATAAGCTGCTGGATCAGGCCAGTCCGGAGGATATCGCGCATTGTGCGGAAAAATATGGCTGTAAGAGTGTTGCGTTTACCTACAATGACCCAGTCATTTTTGCCGAGTATGCGATGGATGTGGCGGATGCTTGTCATGCAAGAGACATCAAAACTGTGGCCGTGACGGCGGGTTATATTCATGCGCAGCCACGGCGTGATTTCTTCGCCAAAATGGATGCCGCCAACGTTGACCTCAAAGCTTTTACGGACGAATTTTATGTCAAACAAACGGGAGCGCATCTGCAGCCTGTGCTGGAGACATTGAAATATCTCAAACATGAAACGGATGTATGGCTCGAACTTACGACGCTATTGATTCCTGGATTGAATGATTCAGTTCAGGAAATCAGTGCGATGAGCCATTGGATTGTTGAAGAACTGGGTGCCGATGTACCGCTGCATTTCAGCGCTTTTCACCCGGATTACAAGATGATTGATATTTCAGCCACACCGGCCGAAACAGTGATTCGCGCGCGGAAAATTGCGTTAGAGGCAGGGTTGCAATATGTCTATACCGGCAATGTGCATCATGTTGAAGGTGATACGACTTATTGCCCAGCCTGCGGGAGCGCCTTGATCGTGCGCGATTGGTACGAAATCAATCAATACCGGTTGACCCCGGAGGGTAAGTGTGCGGATTGTAATGCCATGATTGCAGGCCGTTTTGAGCAATTCACAGGGCAATTCGGTAGAAAGCGTATTCCCGTCATGATAGGAGCTGCCCCATGAATCCCGTAAAAATTCCAGCCGATTCAGTTGAACTCAGTGGTGAACTGGTGCTGCCGCCTGCTGCATCGGGTGTCGTGCTGTTTGCCCATGGCAGCGGCAGCAGCCGTTTCAGTCCACGCAATACCTTTGTGGCCAACGTGCTGCAGCAACAAGGCATCGGCACGCTTTTGTTTGATTTGCTGACACGCGCAGAGGATCAGGATTATACGATGCGTTTCGATATTGATCTGCTGACGCGCCGCCTGCTTGCCGCCACAGCCTGGTTACAGGCTGACCCCAAGACAAAATCGTTGCGAACCGGTTATTTCGGCGCCAGCACGGGCGCTGCTGCAGCATTACAAGCAGCGGCGGAGATGGGAAATAATATTGCTGCGGTAGTGTCGCGCGGGGGACGTCCCGACCTGGCTGGAGAGGTTGCTTTAAGTCAAGTCATTGCTCCGACACTGCTGATTGTCGGCAGTGCGGATTACGGTGTGATCGAATTGAATGAACAAGCTTACGCTCTGATGAATTGTGAGAAGAAACTGATGCTGGTGCCTGGGGCGACCCATTTATTTGAAGAGCCGGGTACCTTGGAACAAGCTGCCCAGCATGCAGCCAACTGGTTCTCGAAGTATTTGCAATAAAGCTGATGCTCCTATTGACTCTTCTAAGGAAACGATGTGTTTCTGTTTTATTCGGTATTTCCCAAAGTAAAATGCTTAAAAATTTGTAATTTGTAGATAGTGAATTTCATCAGTACGTTCATATATTCCCTGCAAGAATGTATTGACATACTCAGACGAGTTTGAATGCCGATTCTGGCGAATGGGTGCCTGCTTGATTCAATGCAGCTTGAACGGCGTCATCTGCCGTTTCCAATAAAATAAACTGCATGGCTGCGCGCGCGGCCTCAGGCACATCGCGCAGATCTTTCTGGTTGCGTGCAGGCAGCAATACTGTGCGCAGGCCGGCACGCTGGGCGGCCAGTATCTTTTCCTTGATGCCGCCCACGGGCAGTACCAGCCCACGCAGGCTGATCTCGCCCGTCATCGCGACATCATGACGCACGGGCCGGTTGGTAAATAATGAGGCGAGCGCGATAAACATGGCAACCCCGGCGCTCGGTCCATCTTTCGGAATGGCCCCTGCCGGTACATGCAGGTGCACGTCAATGCCATCAAACAGGGATGCCGGGATATTGAGATCGCTGGCGCGCGCCTTGACTAAGGTGAGTGCTGCCTGCGCACTTTCTTTCATCACATCACCCAGTTGCCCGGTCAGAATCAGCCGTCCGCTCCCATTTATCCGTGTCGCTTCAATAAACAGAATGTCGCCACCCACCGGCGTCCAGGCCAGACCCGTGGCTACGCCTGGCAGGCTGGTGCGCAATGCGACTTCATGCTCGAATTTTTCCGGACCCAGGATAGCGTCTAAATCGGCCGCATCAATGCGTACTTGCTGTTGCTCACCTTCCGCAATACGCATGGCAGCATGACGCATCACCCGGCCGATCTCGCGTTCGAACTGACGTACCCCGGCTTCACGGGTGTAGTTTGCAATCATGCTGGCCAATGCTTCAGGTGTCAGCTTGCATTGTTCCTCGCGTAGGCCATTCGCTTCACTTTGCCGTTGCACTAAATAACGTAGCGCGATCTGCAGTTTTTCCTCTTGGGTGTAACCGGGTAAATCAATAATTTCCATGCGGTCGCGTACTGGCGGTGATACATTGTCGATCACATTCGCCGTAGCAATGAAAATCACCCGGCTGAGATCAAACGGCACTCCCAGATAATTGTCACGAAAGGTTGAATTCTGTTCCGGATCCAGTATTTCAAGCAGCGCAGCGGATGGATCACCCTGGATACTGGCTGACATCTTGTCGATTTCATCCAGCATCATGACGCAGTTGCGTGCGCCGGCCTTGCGCAGGCTTTGCACAATATTGCCAGGCATGGCGCCGATATAGGTGCGGCGATGGCCGCGCATTTCAGCTTCGTCATGAACGCCGCCTAAGGATACACGCACGAAAGGCCGCTGCAACGCACGCGCAATACTTTGTCCCAGTGAAGTCTTGCCCACCCCTGGCGGTCCGACAAAACAAAGGATCGGCGCACGGCCTTGAGGTTTCAGTTTCTGCACGGCCAAAAATTCAATAATCCGTTGCTTGACGCGCTCCAGGCCAAAATGATCAGCCTCAAGGATCTGACGCGCATTGTTCAAATCAATCGGGGCTTCCTCCGGCAGCCGCCAGGGTAGCTCGGTCATCCACTCCAGGTAAGTGTGCAGCATGGAGTATTCGCTGGATGCGCTGGGCATGCGTTGCAATCGTTGCAATTCCTTGCGGGTTTGCGCTTCGATCTCAGCGGGCATGCCGGCATTGCTGATCGCTTCATTCAGTTGCGCAATTTCTTGATCGTTGCCGCCATCCTCGCCCAGTTCTTTCTGGATCGTCTTCAACTGCTCGCGCAATAAATACTTCCGCTCGCGATCTTCCATGTGTTCTTTGGTGCGCTCGCCGATTTCCTGTGACAGCCTCAAAACTTCGATACGACGGGATAAAATCTGCAGCACTTTCTGCAACCGCTCCTCGGTATCAACCGTTTCAAGCAGCATCTGTTTCTCATTCACTTCGGTGTCCAGCAGGCTGGCGGTGATGTCGGCCAAATCCGACGGCGCGCGCGTGGCCTGCAGTGCATGCGCAAGTTCTGCCGGCACGCCCGGCAGTAATGACAGAATCTCGATGGCACGTTCACGCAATTGCAATGCCAGTGCTTCCGCTTGAGTCGTTACTTGTCCCGGTTCTTGAATACGCGTGATCCTGGCAGCAAGGAATGGGTAGCCTTCGATAATCTCTTCAATCTGAAAACGCTCCACGCCTTGGCATATGGCATGATGTGTTCCGTCATCTGAAGCAACATGACGCACCACATTGGCAACCGTGCCGATGCGGCACAATGCGTCCAGTCCTGGGTCATCGACAGAAGCATCCTTCTGCAACACAATGCCAATGAGTGCTTTGGATTGCAGTGCATGTTCGACCGTGGCAATGGATTTAACACGACCGACAGTAATGGGCATTAATACGTGCGGAAATAACACGACATTGCGCATCGGTACCAATGCGATCACATCAGCAGGCAACTCGAACTGGGTTGTGGTAGTTTGTTCCATGACAACTTACCCTTTAAGAATTTAATGACCGGTCTCAATATTCAATAAGAATAATTGAGCGTTTTATCAAGAATTCAAGCGATACCCCTCAGTCGCATCAATCAATGGGTTTACTGCCGGTCAGCATTACGGGCGGTGCCGTATTTCTTTTTTTTGCTCGTACCTGACCAGTTTGGCGAGATCCAGTAACTCCTCTGACAGTAATTCCAGTACATCATCTAAAGTCAATATGCCTACCAGCTCTCCGTCTTCATCCACGACCGGTAAACGCCGGGTGGTTTTGCGGCGCATCAATTGAACCGCTTCGGAAGCTTCCGTGCTTTCTTTTAGCGTAAACACTTCTGGCGCCATGATATCGCCCACTGTGATTACCGTTTCATCCAATTCTGTTGCCAGAACTTCCACCACAAGATCGCGGTCAGTGATAATGCCCACAGGCGCCGTGCGGCCATCGAGCTTATCGATCACAATAACTGCGCCCACATGATATTGCCGCATCAGTTTGGCGGCTTCCAGAACCGTCTCATCACGTTGAATAGTGATTACTTCACGATTGCAAATTTCACCGATAGCCATCATAGTCTCCTTTTATGCAATATATTCATTTTGAAATGGAATTTATCTGAAATCAATCAGATGGCAATGATGTAACGATTAATAATCAAATCACCCATCCATTTGTCAGATCTTGCTCGCTTTAATAATTTTGTCAAGCCTTCGGGAGATAGGGTTACTTTGCAGCTTCCCGGTCATGCATGGCGCGTTCCCTGTCCAACTGATCAGCCATTGTTTTCAGTGCGGTAGAAATCGTGACGGGATAAACAGGGGCTGGGTTGGGAGCAGTCATTGAAATAGGCAGGCGCTTGTAATTTGCTATGGTTTGATTGCGTATCTGATGCAGGGATGGGCTGGGATGAAGACGTTTTCCCGATTGCATGAAAGGCTGGATGAGAGGCTCGCCTTGCTGCGGATCATTTTCCGCCAACGCCACGATATCTCCCGCCATATAACCATCACTACCGTGATTTCGATAAACCTGTTTTCTTCCCGGCCATGTGGCCTTGCCCTCCGAGTATTTGCGGCGCGGTTTGCCCGCATATTCCTGGAGCTTATATGCACAGTCCAGTGCAGGCGCGTCACTGGAGATATCCAGTGCCGTGCCAATACCAAAACCGTCAATGGGCGCATTAGCCGATAACAAGGCATGCAACTGGTACTCATCCAGATTGCCGCTGGCAAAGATGGTGGTATCTTCCAAACCGCCTGCGTTGAGTATCTGGCGTACATTGCGGGCATGTTGAGCCAGGTCGCCGCTATCCAGGCGAACGCCCTTGATGTTGATTGCTTCAGTTTTGAGTTTCTTCGCCAGCGTAACAACTTTGTGTGCTGCAGCCTCTGTATCATAGGTGTCGATGAGTAAAACCGTATTGCCTGGATGGGAGCGTGCAAAATGTTCAAAAGCGGCGCTTTCATCACTGTGCGCCTGGATGAAGGAGTGCGCCATCGTGCCGAACAGCGGAATATCGTAAAGTGTCCCTGCCAGCACGGTCGCAGTGCCGGAAAACCCTGCCAGATAACTGGCCCGTGCTGCCAGCAATCCCGCTTCCGCGCCATGTGCACGACGCATGCCGAAATCAACCAGCAGCTTGTCCGGCGCTACCAGCACCGAGCGGGCCGCTTTGGAGGCAATCAGTGTTTCGAAATGCATCAGGTTAATAATGCGTGATTCCACCAACTGAGCTTGCGGTAGCTTTGCGGTAATTCTCAGGATGGGCTCGTTGGGAAAAAACAGAGTACCTTCCGGCATGGCATGGACATCCCCGTCAAAATGAATTTTCTCCAGATAAGTGATCACATGCGGTGGAAAGCGTGTTGCGAGCCAATCCAGTTCTTCCGGCGAGAATTCCAGATTTTCGAGGAATTCCAGAACTTGTTCCAGTCCGGCCGCAACCATGAAATTGCGCCCGGGCGGAAGCTTGCGCACAAACAGTTCAAATACGGCTGTTTCCTCCATATCCTGTTCAATATAGCTTTGCAGCATGGTAAATTGATACAGATCGGCCAATAAAGGGCTGGATAGCGGATTCATGCAGTAAGTTCCTCATAATGTATGGAGATAGCACCCAGATGAGTCATTTCTTCAAGTGCGCGCAAGCCGTTTTCCGGCTGCTTATTAATCGCACACACGGCATCTTGCAGCACGAAGGTTGTGTAATGGTTGCGCACTGCATCCTTAACGGTATTGAGCACACAATATTCGGTGGCAAGCCCGCCGATAAATAGCCGATGTATTTTGGATAATTGCAAAAGCGTATTGAGTTGAGTATCGGTAAAAGCGGAATAGGCGTCCTTTTCCTGTGATGCCGCTTTGGAAATAATGGTGGTGCCGGCTGGTAGCCCAAGATCGGGGTGGAACGCAGCACCGATCGATCCCGCAATGCAGTGCGGGGGCCACAAACCTCCTTGTGGCTGGAAGGAACAATGATCTGGCGGATGCCAGTCACGCGTTGCAAATATGGGTAACTGATGGGCCTGGAAACAGGCTATATATCGATTCAGTACCGGTATGATTGCATTTCCTCCCGCAACTGCAAGGCTGCCCCCTGCAAGAAAATCGTTCTGCATATCCACAATCATCAGTGCGTCTCCTGGCGTAAGCTGGATGCTCATGGACTGGGATTACAGGCGCTCATTCTGTTGCGTCGCCAGGAATGTGGTGCTTGCCTGTACTGACACGCTTCGCCTGAAAACCTTCACTGCCGATATCCTCGAGAAACTGTACCTCGTCGCCTATGGCCAGCTTATCAAAATTATCATCGGCAAGATTTTCACGGTGAAAGTATAATTCGCGCCCATCGGATGTCTCGATGAAACCGTATCCTTCCTCGTCAAACAGATGTATTACCTTGCCATGTAATACCGGTGCGTGCGTTTTGCTATCACCGCGTTGACGGCGGGCATAATCTTCAAGCTGCCGCGTGGCGGCATTGAAGGCATCACGCACTGCGACATACACATCCTCATGCGCTGCGCGATTCACCACCAATTCACCACCTGGAACGGTAATGTCAATATGCACGTTAAATTGACGTCCCTGGTGTTGGTGTTTATGGGGAAGTTCGACGGTTATTCGACAGCCCATCACATGTGGATAAAACTTCTCGAGTTTCTCCGCTTTTTGCCGGATATGGCTTTCGAGAGCCTCGGAGTGGGGGATATCGCGGGTAGTGATTTGCAACATAAGTTCCATAGCTGTTTCCTCCTGGTTGACTGTGTCTAAGTTCACTGCAAAAAGTTATCCTTTGATGCAGACTTTCGGGCGCAGAAAGGCAACCCGGCGTGCAAGACCCGCTTGTTCCGTGACTTCGGCAACCTGATCCACATCCTTGTAAGCGCCCGGAGCTTCTTCCGCCGCTCCACGCATGGAACGGGTGCGAATCAATATACCTTGTTGTAAAAGATCATTGATCAATGTACGGCCATGCCAGCATTTCAGCGCCTGATGCCGGCTCATGGCGCGGCCCGCGCCATGGCTGGATGATGCAAACGCCGGATTTCCCTTGGTACCGGCAAGAATATATGAGCCGGTGCCCATGCTGCCGCCGATGATGACAGGCTGGCCCACCGCACGATAGCTTCTGGGCAGCCTGTCATCTCCCTGAGCAAAAGCGCGTGTTGCGCCTTTGCGGTGCACGTGCAGCAGTCTGGGTTTGCCATTCACTTCGTGAGTTTCCTCCTTGCAGGTATTGTGCGAGACATCAAATAATGTTTCAAGCACTGCATGGGGATAAACTTCGGCAAACGTTGTGCGGGTGAGATGTGTCAGGATTTGCCGGTTGGCGAGCGCACAATTAATGGCGGCATTCATTGCGCCGATATATTGCTGGCCTTCCGGAGATTTAATCGGTGCACAGGCCAGTTCCCGGTCAGGCAATTGCAGGCCAAGACGATTGGCTGCCTTGGCCAGCATCACCAGATAATCGGTGCCGATCTGATGCCCTAGACCCCGCGAACCGCAGTGTATTGAAACGATGAGTTGGCCTTCATGCAAGCCAAAAACCTGTGCGGCAGCATTATCGTAAATACGCTCCACTACCTGCACTTCAAGATAATGATTGCCCGAACCTAAAGTACCCATTTCGCCACGCTGGCGCTTTTTTGCCAGTTCGGATACATTCTCCGGCACAGCGCCGGTTGCACACCCATTTTCTTCAACATATTCCAGATCAGCCGTATTGCCATAGCCCTGTTGCACAGCCCACTGCGCACCGCCTTGAAGCACTTGATCAAGTTGTTGCGGATTCAGTTTGAGATTGCCTTCTTCTCCTACGCCAGCCGGAATGGTTGCGAAAAGCCTGTCGGCCAGTTGACTCAAAAACGGCGCAACATCGTGTAAATTGAGATTGCTGCGCAGGCAGCGGATGCCGCAGGAAATATCAAAGCCAACGCCGCCCGCTGAAATCACGCCACCTTGTTCCGCATCAAATGCCGCTACGCCACCGATCGGAAATCCGTAGCCCCAATGCGCATCCGGCATTGTCATCGCTGCGCCGGCCAGACCGGGTAATGCGGCGACATTGGCAATTTGCTGCAACACCTTGTCGTCCATGCTTTCGAGCAGAGGTCTGCTGCCGTAAAGTAAGACTTCCGCACGCTTCTCGCCGGATGCGCGTGGCAGTGTCCAGAGATAGGATTGTAACTGGTGCAATAGTTGTATATTCATACGTCCACCACGCAACGGGCTTCCCATACCGACCCAATTTGTTTCACCGAA
>CAKKRO010000100.1:0-3425 GCA_919902625.1 Nitrosomonadaceae bacterium | reverse complement strand
AGCGCAAGCTCAAGGTCTGTTTCTTCAAATTCAATCGCTACCGCAATAACGGGCTGCACTGCCTCAAGGTTGGTAATAATCGCAAAGACCGCCTGCGCAGCCGCTTCAAACGATTGTTCGACGGTCATTCCACGACCGATGATACCCATGTCAGCATCATGTTCAAAATACGATGAGCTCATTTTTTAACCATTTCAATAGAATGGAAGGCATTTTCATTGTAGTAGTTTTATAGACTGAAATGTATTAATCTGGATAACCGTTGCTATAGATCAATTCTCGAAGGTGTTTAGACGCAGTACAGTACAAATGAGGAGATTGTATATGCCGAAACATATTGCTGATATTGCCGTTATCTTCGAGGAAATTGCGGATTTGCTGGAAATCCAGGGAGCTAATCCGTTTCGCATCCGCGCCTATCGCAACGCCGCGCGCGTTGTGGGTGAACTTTCGCAGGAAGTATCCCGGTTGCTGGAAAAAGGCGAAGATCTGACGCAGTTGCCAGGTATCGGAGATGATCTTGCAGGCAAAATCAAGGAGATTGCCGGCAGCGGCCACTGCAGCCTGCTGGATCGTTTGCATACTGAGCTGCCCCCTGCCATTACCGAACTCCTGAAAATTCCAGGCCTTGGTCCAAAACGGGTCAAAGCGCTGTATCACGATCTTGATGTGCAAACGATTGAACAGTTGTATCGCGCTGCACGTGATGAGCGAATCCGGGCTTTACCCGGTTTTGGCGAGAAAACTGAGAATAACATTCTGCAAGCAATAGAAGCGCATGCCAATCAGACGCAACGCTTCAAGCTGGCCATGGCGGCGCAATATGCGGATGCGTTGGAAAAATTTCTTGCAGCAATTCCTGGGGTCACAAAGGTGACTCCCGCCGGCAGCTACCGGCGCATGCGAGAAACGGTTGGAGATCTTGATATTCTCGTGGCGGCGTCAGCACCCAATCCGGTGATGCAAAGTTTTATTGCGTATGATGAGGTGGCCGAAATATTATCGGCGGGTGTCACACGTGCCAGTGCGATTCTTAAATGTGGGATGCAAGTGGATTTGCGCGTCGTCAAGGAAGCATCTTATGGCGCCGCTTTGCATTATTTTACCGGCTCCAAATCTCATAACATTGCGCTCCGGCGAATGGCGCAGAAAAGCGGGTTAAAAATCAATGAATATGGTGTCTTCCGGGACAAAATACGCATTGCGGGTGAAACGGAAGCATCGGTATATGCGGCGGTTGGCCTGTCTTATATTCCACCGGAGCTGCGCGAGAACCGGGGGGAAATTGCTATCGCAAAGGCAGGAAAACTGCCACGGTTAGTGGAACAAAAAGATCTGCGCGGTGTTTGCATGTGCATACCAAAGCGACCGACGGCCATAACACACTGCGTGAAATGGCGCTTGCAGGCTTGTCCAATGGTTTTGAGTACCTGGCGATTACCGAACATTCACGCCGATTGGCCTTTGCTCATGGTCTTGATACGTTGCGGCTGGCGCAGCAGTGCGATGAAATTGATCAATTGAATGCTGAGTTGAAGGGTATTACCTTGCTTAAGAGCATCGAGGTGGATATTCTGGAAGATGGGAGTCTGGATCTGCCGGACAGCGCGCTGGCGCAGCTTGACATGGTGGTGGGTGCGGTGCACAGCAATTTTAATCTGTCGCGCGCCAAACAGACTGAACGGATACTGCGTGCCATGCAACATCCTTATTTTACCCTGCTGGCGCACCCAACAGGACGCTTGATTCAGCGTCGCGCGCCTTATGATGTGGACATGCTGCGGATTATCCGTGAAGCAAAAAATCGTGGCTGTTTCCTGGAACTGAATGCGCATCCGGAACGGCTGGATTTACTGGATACTTACTGCCGGATGGCTAAAGAGGAGGGCGTGCTGATCAGTATTAATTCTGACGCCCATAGCATTTATGATTTCTCCAATCTGCGTTTTGGTATCGGGCAGGCGCGGCGTGGCTGGCTGGAAAAACACGATGTATTGAATACCCGCTCACTGAAAGAATTGCGCGGACTTATTAGCCGCACGATGTAATTGATTGCCCAAGATGTGATTTTTATAGCGCCATAAGATACATAGGATGCATAGATTGATTACTATAAGGAGCGTGCCATGATTTTTGCCAATCGTATTGCAGCAGCCAGCCAACTAGCAGAAGCGCTTTCTGAATATCGCGATAAAAATCCGCTGATACTGGCTATTCCAAGAGGTGCCGTGCCAATGGCGAAGGTGATCGCCCAACAATTAAACGGCGAAATGGATGTGGTGCTGGTGCGGAAATTGCGTGCGCCGGGCAATCCGGAATTTGCTATTGGCTCTGTTGATGAAAGTGGTTGGGTTTATCTGGCTGATTATGCCGGGCAAACAGGTGCAGATCAGAATTATATTGATGAGGAAGTCGCTGCCCAGTTGCAAACGATTCGCCAGCGGCGCGCTCAATATACCCCCAAACGCCCGCCGGTTGATCCCACCGGACGCATCGTCATTATCATTGACGATGGGTTAGCCACGGGTTCAACGATGATTGCCGCATTACACGCGCTACGCAATAAGCAACCAGCCGGATTGATTTGCGCTATTCCTGTAGCGCCGCCCGAAACGCTGAGAAAAATGCAGGGAAAAGCCGATCGCATCGTGTGCCTGTCATCTCCTGCTGACTTCTATGCGGTGGGGCAGTTTTATAGGGAATTTCCGCAAGTGACAGACGATGAAGTGATTGCTTGCCTGACCGATTCAGTGCTGCCAATCACAGATTAACTGTAAGTGTTTCTATATGGAGGAAATTTGACATCCTTAAGACATACCGGTAAGTATGCAAATTGATTACACTGAATAACGAATTAACTTACAAGGAGTATGCCATGATAAGAAATTCCATTGATGTCGCCACCCGCGTCAGTCCCAGTTTATCCGCCCTGATTGAAAATAGGATTAACCGGTCAGAAGATGATCAATACATAACGCTTGCCACCATTCACGACTTTGTCACGGGCCTGCTTACGGGTGCATTTACTGAAACAGAGCAGCTGCACCATTTTGATATCGATGAATCATTACTGGATGAACTGAATGCGCTTATTGAAGAGTTTGGCGAAACGGCGTTAGCCGTTGACTTTGTGCAGGAAACCGCCAGTGAGCCATTATCACGGGTGATTGATTTTGTGATGAGCGGCCAGGATCAAGAAAATCCGCCGACGCTTGAAACCGTAAGAAATGCGATGATTTCAGGTTTATTAGCAAGTTTAGTGGGGGCTGGTGTATTGGAGGAGGATGAAGATGATAATTTGCTTGTGGAAATTGATGCGCTGATCGACCGGCATGGCGCCGATGCACTGGCAGAAGAGTTTTTACGATACGAATAATGATCCGTTTTCATTGTTAGAGGGCAATCTCGGTAAAAATGAACCTTAG
>CAKKRO010000099.1 GCA_919902625.1 Nitrosomonadaceae bacterium | reverse complement strand
TTTGCGATGAAATTCCTCTTGAAGCCCGTATCGTTGCGGTTGCCGATGTATTTGATGCGCTGACTTCCCGCCGCCCCTACAAGGATGCCTGGAGCAATGAAAAAGCATTTGATACACTTAAACAACTTGCCGGTGAAAAACTGGACATTGATTGTGTGAATGCTCTGATTGAGAATCAAGAGAAAGTTGAATCGATTCAGAAACAGTTTAAAGAAAACACTTACGGCTAAAATAGAATTATAGCTATCCACCACAACCCTAGCAGAACCCTGATCAGACCCAGTGACGCCACAACGTGGATTTCATGCATCCGGCGCGCCTGGCTGGATAAACATCATCCCGCTGAATTTGAAATCGATGCCTTTAGCCAACTACTGATTGATCTCGGACTTGAACATGAAGCAGCCATGTTAGCCCGGCTGGAAAATCAATATCCTGTCAGTAAAGCCAACTCGTTCGAGCATACCTGCACCTTGATGCAGCAAGGCGCTCCGGTTATTTATCAGGGGCGGCTGCTGGATGAGCAAGAAGGCTTGGCAGGTTATCCTGATTTCTTGATTCGCCATGAAAGCGGTCAATACCAACCCGCTGATGCCAAACTTTCACTCAGTGAACATAAAAAAGCGATTCAAATACAATTAGGCGTATATCGCCGGTTACTGGCCAATGATCTGCCCGCGCTTGTTTTTCTTGGAGATGGCCGCACAGCGCTGCTCGGCAACGAAGCCGATGCGCTGGTGGATGCCTTTATTGCCGGTATGCGATCCTTACTGGACATGCCATATCAACCTGCCGTGCGCTACAGCCACAGCAAATGCCGCACCTGTCCGTATCACGCTCATTGCCTGCCGGAATTTGAAGCCAAAGAAGACATATCGCTACTTTATGGGATTCACGGCCATGCGGCCGATCATCTGGCAGCAAACGGCATTGCAACCATCACCCAGCTTGCCATGAGTGAAGTTGAATCCGTCCCTGATGTCCCCTATCTCAAAGGTAATAAAAGAAAACACCGCGCCATCCTGCAGGCCAAATCATTTCTGACGGGTCAAATCTTTCAGCTTGATCAAGCAGTTCTACCACAAGGCACCTGGATTCATTTTGATATTGAAGACAATCCATTAACCTCAACCCGCGAGCGTCATGTTTATCTTTGGGGATTTCTGACGCCCGCATACGCCAGGGAAAACTTTGATGCTGTGTGGAGCGATGATGAAACCAGCGATTATGAAGGCTGGATGGGTTTCTTACAAAAGATTGAAGCCTACCGTTCACAATACGCTCCTTTGGTACTTGCCCATTACTCAAACCATGAAAAAGCCACGATCAAGCAATATGCCAAACGCTATGCCATGGAGAATCATGCCACTGTGACATGGCTGCTGGGTGATGACAGTCCCCTGTTTGACCTGCAAAAACCCGTTCTGGATTGCCTGGTTTTGCCGCTGCAAGGATATGGCCTGAAGGATATTTGCAAACACCCGGACTTGGTTAATTTTCAATGGGAAAATGAAGAATCCGGCTCGCAATGGTCGGTAGCGCAATTCAGCCGCTTCCAGTCAGAAACGAACTTAGCTGAGAAACAAAAAATAAAAACAGAGATACTGGGTTATAACCGTGATGATGTCATGGCAACCCGGCAACTTGAAGTATGGCTGAGAAGATTATTTTCTTAATTCTTTCTAATGATTCTTTTAG
>CAKKRO010000098.1 GCA_919902625.1 Nitrosomonadaceae bacterium | reverse complement strand
TATGAACCGTTATCCCATTGGCGCAGTAGATTAGTCTTAAGTCCGGCAGGCTCCTAGGGCATATTGATTTCTTTGACATTAAGAATTCCCATCATCAGATTCAAACCATCGTAGACCAGGCGTTCCAGAATTGGCGCATAAAAAGGCATGCTAAGTGCCAGAACCAGAAGGCCCATGGAAAGTGTCAATGGAAAACCAACCGCAAAAATATTTAATTGTGGCGCCGCTCTCGTTAAAATACCCAAAGCAAGGTTGGTAATCAGTAAAGCCGTTAGAACCGGTAATGACAATTGAAGACCGGATTTAAAAATTTCCCCGCCCAAATTTGCGAGTGTAGTAAATGTTGCATCTGTCATTCCTTCAGAACCAACAGGCAGCGTAGTAAAGCTTTGTGAAATCAAAGCAATCATCATCAGATGGCCGTCCATGGCAAGAAACGCCAGACTGGCAATCACACCCAGAAAGCGGCCCATGATATCTATCTGACCGGAATTTTGCGGGTCAAAGAAAATTGCAAAGCCAAGACCCATTTGCAAACCAATCAATTCCCCCGCCATTTCCACAGCCACAAAAACAATACGCATGACAAATCCAATGGCGACACCAATCAGGATTTGTTGCAGCAAAATGATTAAGCCGATACCCGAAGCCGGATCAATCGGCGGTATTGATTTTTCCACAGCGGGCGTAACCAGGATGGTGATCATAATCGCCAGCCCCAGCTTTACCCTGACAGGAACGCTTGGATTCCCCAGGATAGGGGCGGAGGCCACCAATGCCAGAATTCTGCTGAACGGCCAAAGAAATGTTGCCAGCAATGTATTTAATTCTGCGGTAGTTATACTGATCATTATGTAAAATTACTCAATTGATCAGAGACTTATAATTTATATTCACATAAAGAGACAAAATAGCTTATCCAGGTCTAACCTTATTTTCCGGCGTATTAGCCAATTGCCAGCCAGGGAATACTGGTAAAAAGCCGTTGCATATAATCGGTCATGACATTGATCATCCAAGGCCCGGCAAGCACCATGACCAGAAACATGACTAGTAATTTCGGTATAAATGACAAAGTCATTTCGTTAATCTGTGTCGCAGCCTGGAAAATACTGACTAACAAACCGGTCGCCAAAGCTGAAAGCAATAAGGGGGCGGAAACCATAAATGTGATTTCAAGAGCCTGCCGGCCAATGGTCATTGCACTTTCTGGAGTCATGATGTGTATCCTTTTTCAGGTATAGAAGCTTTGAGTCAATGAGCCGATGATTAAATGCCAGCCGTCAACCAAAACAAACAGCATTAATTTAAATGGAAGTGAAATAATCATGGGTGACAACATCATCATACCCATAGCCATCAACACACTGGACACAACCAGATCAATGATTAGAAAGGGAATAAATATAATGAAACCAATTTGAAAGGCCGTTTTCAGTTCACTGGTAATATAGGCTGGAACAAGTATTTTCAACGGCACCTGATCCCGGCTTTCAATTTCTTTGCTATCCGAGATCTGCACAAAAAGTGCCAGATCCGTTTCCCGGGTTTGGTGCAACATGAATGATTTTAGCGGCACACTCGCTTTGTCTGCCGCTTCCATAATAGTTATCTTATCTTCAGAAAAGGGCAGATAAGCGTCGTCATAGATACGGTCAATGACAGGTGACATGATAAAAAAGGTCAGAAATAATGCCAATCCAAGCAACACCTGGTTGGGTGGGGAGGATTGCGTACCTAATGCCAGTCTAAGCAGTGACAGGACAATAATAATACGCGTGAAACATGACATCATTAATACCATCGCTGGCAAGAATGTGAGTGAAGTCAGTAATAAAAGTGTCTGTATGCTCAACGTATAAGTTGCGCTTCCATCGGTGTTGGGCGAGCTAGTGAATGCCGGAAAACCGGATTTTTGTGCAAATGCCGGAAAAGCTATGAGGCCAACGAAGAAAATTATCATCTGGAGTAGGTAGCGCTTTCTTAAACAAACCAGACAGCGATAAAAATTTAACCAAAGTCCGCTACGAATAGTGGCGTGCCGGAAAGATGTACGGATTATCAATGCAAGACTGTTAAGCATTATTTTTTAAGTTTTGGTTAAGCTGTGCGGCAAATTCTTCAGCAGACGGGTTATTCTGCGCTTTATCGGTAGTGTTCGTTGCAGGCTTGTTCATGGTATGCAACCTGTTGACACGCCCCGGCGCCACACCCAGTACCAGCCAAGTGCTATCAATTTCAACGATCACTACCCGCTCTCTCTGACCAACTCCTGCAGCCGCAACCACTTTGAGTACGCCTGTGGCGGCGGTTGGTATGAGTGCAAAGCGCTTGAGCAGCCAGGCAATACATCCGATGATCACTAATACCAGCAGTAATCCACCGATCATTTGCATCGTGCTCTCGGTTGATATTACTGAGGGGGGTGGTACATAGCCCGGCTTCCCGGTTTCAGCAAAGGCATGAAATGGAAATATCCATACCAAAATCATTAAATATCGATTACACATTAATAAATTCTAGCGGTTAAGTTTGCGAATACGTTCACTGGGGGTAATGATGTCCGTCAATCTGATACCGAACTTATCATTAACAACAACCACTTCACCTTGTGCAATCAGACAACCATTGACCAACACATCCATGGGTTCTCCCGCCATGCCATCCAATTCAACGACCGAGCCTTGAGCCAATTGCAGCAAGTTCTTGATGGCAATCTTGGTACGCCCCAATTCAACTGTCAGTTGTACGGGAATATCAAGAATCATATCGATGTCATGACGTGTATTGTGCATCACACCTTCTTTTGAGAATTCCTCGAATACCGATGCCGGCTGCGCGCCGGACATAACGGTGTTGTTTTTTCCTGTACCCGTTGAAGTCAAGGTATTTCCTTCCGCACTGTTATGGGTATTACTTTGATCAGCCGATGACTGCTCTGCCATAGCTGCAGCCCAATCATCAATTTCAGTTTCTTTCTTTTCTGCGCCGTCTGTCTCAGGGTTATTTTGAGTAGCCACCGCTTGCTCCGCCATGGCTGCGGCCCAATCGCCGGTTTCAGTTTGATCGCTTTCTGTAGGCTCTGACATATTAGTCTCCAATAAATTATTCAGTTTCTGATGGGGAGGTCATTGCATTGACTCTGAGTGCATACTGCCCATTCATGATGCCATAGTGACAGTCCATAACAGGTACACCGTCAACGTGTGCGGTTATGGTTTTAGGAATTTCCAGTGGGATAATATCCCCTGCTTGCATACTGAGAATCTGATCAAACGTAACCTTTGTATGCCCGAGACTGGCCACCAATTCTACTTCAGCGCCTTGCACTTGTTGTGACAGCAGCTTGATCCAGCGCTTGTCAACTTCCAGATGGTCGCCTTGCAATGCGCTATAGAGAGTATCCCGGATAGGCTCAATCATGGAATAGGGAATACAAACATGTAATTCACCCCCTTTGTTTCCCATATCAATGTCAAAAGTAACCGTAACGACCACTTCATTGGGCGTGGCGATCGTGGCAAACTGAGGATTCATCTCCGATCTGACATATTCAAATTTGACCGGATGCACTGACTTCCAGGCTTTTTCATAATCCTCAAATACAACATTGAGTAAACGCTGGATGATGCGTTGCTCGGTCTGGGTAAAATCTCTGCCCTCAACCCGGGTATGGTATCGACCGTCACCACCAAACAAATTATCCACAATCAAAAAAATCAGGTCAGGATCAAAAACAAGTAATGCCGTACCTCGCAGCGGTTTCATATGAACCATGTTGAGATTGGTCGGCACCACCAGATTGCGCACGAATTCACTAAACTTGATCACCTTAACGGGACCGACTGAAATATCCACCGTGCGACGCATAAAATTAAATAAACCAATCCGCAATAAGCGCGCAAATCGTTCATTGATGATTTCATACGTCGGCATACGTCCACGCACAATGCGCTCTTGCGTGGCAATGTCATAGGATCGTACCCCACTCTTATCTTCTTCTTTCTGCACTTCATCGCTTTCGCCAGTGGCGCCTCTGAGGAGTGCATCAACTTCGTCTTGTGAGAGAAAATCTTCAGCCATAAGTGGTTTACTGAATCACAAATGATGTGAATAATACTTCCAGCACATCCTCTTGCAGTTTTTCCAAGCCAACCGATTGTTTGATTTCGTCAGCAATTTGCTGACTTAACAACTGTTTTCCGGCAATACTTGCAATATCTGCCGCCGTTTTACTGGAAAGCAGCATTAGAATACGATTGCGGATATCCGGCATTTGTTTTGAAATTTCCGCCATTACCGGAGTCTCTCTCACTTTTACTGTTAGTCCAACCTGTAAATATTGGTTATTTTCTTCTGGCTGAAGATTAACGGTGAAGATGTCAAGATCGACAAATTTAGTGGGTATTTCCTTTGGCTGCGCATCTTCATCAAGCATCTTCATTGCATACCATGTACCGCCAGCGCCCGCACCGACAGCAATGATCGCTATTAAGATGATAATCAACAATTTCTTCTTAGGCTTTTTGCCTTCCGCCTCAGGGGGTGTTTCAGCTGGTTTTGACATTTTGCTCAACTCCTTATTCGATGAGCTCAATTATCTTGGATAGAACAGCAAACTGATATGACAAATAACAGCGAAATAATATCGCTATTTCCAGATACAAAGGCTGATCGACTACGCAAATGGGAAAAGCGGCTCATACCTCCCCTATTTTTCATTGCATAGAACGGCTATACACCTCAAAATCCGGTCAATCTGTCCTCGCTTCCTCACTTTGCACGCCACAATCGCTCAAACCCGATAGGCTCCTGGCGGGTATTTTTGCTATTTCATGATTCTGGATATTTAGAGAACATATAATCTGCCACGTTAACTGATTCATTAG
>CAKKRO010000097.1:4850-7346 GCA_919902625.1 Nitrosomonadaceae bacterium | reverse complement strand
CAGACCCACCAACAAATCAAGAGGTTAGATTAATTTCTAACCTCTTTTTTCTTTTGATGTGACAGAGTTCTGTTATTAAGAGCATTAGAAGATAGCTCAACATGAGTCACTTTTTTGCTTGATCTGAGTGAAAACTGTTTTTTGGTCCAAATTGCACGGTTTGCACAAGGTTCTATGCCAGTAGGTATTAGTAGTTGAGAAAATAGGTTTCTTCAGCGGCGGTCAACTTGCCACCCAACTAACTTGAATTTCTCTGCATTATCCCCATATAAAAATAAAATTTTTAAGGAGGTAAACGTGCAAGCTGAAACAACCAAAGAACAACTCAATTTTCAAGCGGAAGCCAAACAATTGCTGAAGCTGATGATTCATTCCTTGTACAGTAATAAGGAAATATTTTTGCGTGAACTGATTTCAAATGCTTCTGATGCCGCTGATAAATTACGTTTTGAAGGCCTCACAGATGCTGCGCTTTATGAGTCGGATTCAGATCTTAAGATTCGAGTAAGTTACGATACTAATGAACGCACCATCACTATTGCTGATAATGGCATTGGTATGTCCCGGCAAGAAGTCATTGATCATATCGGTACTATTGCCAAATCAGGTACACGGGAGTTCTTTAATTCGTTAACCGGAGATCAGGTAAAAGATGCGCATTTAATTGGTCAATTCGGGGTGGGGTTTTATTCGGCATTTATTATTGCCGACAGAGTGACCCTGATTACCAGACGCGCCGGATTAACTGCGGAACATGGCGTTCGGTGGGAGTCAAGTGGTGAAGGGGATTACACGCTAGAGACGGTAGAGAGACCAGTGCGTGGCACTGAAATAATTTTGTACTTGCGCAAGGATGAAGATGAGTTCCTCAACGGGATGAGGATTCGCAATATTATTCGTAAATACTCCGACCACATTACCTTGCCTATCATAATGAAGAAAGAGGAGTGGTCGCAGGAAGAGAAGAAAAATAAAATCACTGATGAAGATGAAACAATTAATCAGGCGAGTGCTTTATGGGCACGTCCGAAGAATGAAATCACCGTTGAACAGTATCACGAGTTTTACAAGCACGTAGCCCATGATTTTGAACCGCCACTCGCCTATCTGCATGCGCGGGTGGAAGGTAAACAGGAATACACCCAGCTACTCTATATTCCAGCACGAGCGCCTTTTGACTTGTTTGATCGTGAGCATCGCCACGGCATCAAGCTATATGTACAACGTGTATTTATCATGGATGATGCAGAAAAACTGCTGCCGAATTACCTCCGTTTTGTACGTGGCGTCATTGATTCGAATAGCCTGCCTTTGAATGTGTCACGCGAGATATTGCAAGAGTCCAAGGATATCGACACGATCAGAGCAGGCGTCGTGAAGAAGGTTCTGGGGCTGATAGAGGACTTATCTAAAAACGGGGATGAATACGGTAAAGAGAAGTTTAAAACGTTCTATCAAGAGTTCGGTCAAGTTCTAAAGGAAGGTGTGGGAGAAGATTACGCCAACCGTGAACGTATTGCCAAGCTATTGCGTTTTGTCACTACTCAGAGTGATACGGAGGAACCAACGGTTTCATTGGAGACCTACGTGCAACGTATGAAAGAAGGGCAGGAAAAGATCTATTATGTGACGGCGGATAATCTCAAAGCGGCAAAAAACAGTCCTCATCTGGAGGTTTTCCGTAAGAAAGGTATCGAAGTATTGTTGTTATCAGATCGTGTCGATGAGTGGCTCGTAACCAATTTGAGTGAATTTGAAGGAAAACCGCTTCAATCAGTGGCTAAAGGCGGGTTAGACTTGGGAAGCCTTGAAGACGAAACTGAGAAAGAGGAACGTGAGAAAGAAACCAGCGCCTATCAGGAATTGACAGAAAAAATGAAAGTGACGCTGGGCGAACAGGTGAAAGATGTGCGTGTTACCTTTCGCTTGACTGAATCTCCCGCCTGTCTCGTTGCAGATACTTATGATATGGGGGGCAACCTGGAAAGATTGCTGAAATCTGCGGGGCAAAAGGTACAGCATGCCAAACCCATTCTTGAAATCAACCCACATCACCCAATGGTGCAAAGGTTAAAAACAGAGGAAGAAAATTTTGAAGACTGGAGTCATATATTGTTTGATCAAGCTTTGCTGGCTGAAGGCGGACAGCTTGAAGATCCGGCCGCATTTGTAAAAAGACTCAATGACTTGCTGTTGCTAAGATCTTGAATTAGAAGATGTCTAGTGGTTTATGAGAGACTTCCGGTATCAATTATTTTATACCGGAAGATAAATGTTGCTTTCTGAAACTTCTATTTATTTTTAATGTCTACTTTGTACTGTAAAGTTAAAAGAATTAAATAATTTTCTAAGAAGACTCAAACAAATAGTGAGTAGATCAAAGAATAATCTGATCGTTGATTCAATCAAAACATATCAAGCAAAACTGGTTACTCCTTTTGCTGTTTTAGGAATTAGAACAGAGGAAGATTGGCTGACGGATATTGAGTATTTGCC
>CAKKRO010000097.1:3175-4750 GCA_919902625.1 Nitrosomonadaceae bacterium | reverse complement strand
GAATTTTCTGACGCTTTATGGTTGGAAGATGGTTTGTCGCGTAATACGCTGGATAGTTATCGCAATGATTTGCGGCTTTTCAGTGAGTGGCTGAGAAAACGAAATCAGGATAATAGCATCCTAACGGACGCGACTCATTCTGACTTACTCGAATTTCTTGCTTCAAGAGTTTCTGCCAAGATTAAGGCCAGTACAACTTGTCGCGAATTATCAAGTTTAAAACGTTTCTACCGCTTTTTATTGCGTCAGGGAAAAATTGCGATTGACCCCAGTCTTAACATTGAATCCCCTAAACTGCTGCGTAATCTGCCCGGAAGCTTAACAGAAAAAGAAGTTGAGCTATTGTTAAGTGCGCCGGATCTTAAGCATCCACTCGGTTTGCGTGATCGTGCAATGCTGGAAGTTTTATACGCCAGTGGACTGCGCGTATCGGAATTGATCAATCTAAGATACTCACAAGTCAGCATGGATATGGGTGTTTTAAGGGTCATGGGTAAAGGTAGGAAGGAGCGTTTGGCTCCGCTGGGAGAAGAGTCTCTTGAATGGTTAAGCCGGTATACCAAAGAAGCCAGACCGGCTCTGCTGGATGGAATTGTTACGGATACCATATTTGTGACAACGCGGGGAGCAGCCATGACACGTCAGGCTTTCTGGTATCTCATCAAGCGCTATGCGCAGTTAGTGGGTATCGATAAACAACTGTCACCGCATACATTACGCCATGCATTTGCTACCCATTTGCTGAATCACGGCGCTGATCTACGCGTGGTGCAGTTGCTATTGGGCCATGCAGACATATCAACCACTCAGATTTATACGCATATTGCACGTGAGCGTCTTAAACAATTGCATGCCAAGCATCATCCAAGAGGTCAAATAGCCGGTTAAACCGGCGCTTCTTCTGTGTGTTAGGATTTTCTCGCCCATAAAATATAGATTGCTGTTATTCCAAGGGTAACAAACGCAATTAACGACCAATCGGGAATAGTTAACGACAAAAACTTCCAGTCGATGTCAGCACAATCTCCGTTAGCTTCAAACATTCCAGGCCACCAGCTGGCAATCGGTAAAGAATTCAGAAAAGCCTCTTCCGGGCTAATGCCACATTCAAAAGATTCCGGATAACGGATCAACCAGGCATGTCTTGCGGCAATGACTGCGCCTGTTAGTGCAAAAATGCTCATCAAGAAGCCATAGAAGCGGCGCCCAATGACTTCGGGATTATGCAGAAATGCCAATAATGCAATGATTCCCATTGACCAATAAGCGACACGTTGTGCCACACACAGCGGGCAGGGTAGTAATCCCTCTACATGTTGGAGGTATTGTGCATAACTGATCAGGCCAATGCAGCCCAGCAGAATAAATAAAAATAATATTCTCATTTTGCGGTTCTCATTTTTGCAAGACCATATTTTAACCCTGATGCGTTGATCCGATTGATATTTAATCGTTGTCCATAAGATCAAGCATTTTTGATAATGCCATCCTCCAGCTCCACGACGCGATCGGCAATATCCAGAATGCGGTAGTCATGCGTGACCAGAAGTATTGTGGTTTGCGATTCTTTGGCTA
>CAKKRO010000097.1:0-3075 GCA_919902625.1 Nitrosomonadaceae bacterium | reverse complement strand
TGGAAAATATAACCGATTTGCTGGCGGATCTTAACTTTGACCTGCTCATCGCTGTTAATGAGTTGCTGATCAAGAACTTTCACGCTACCGTGAAAAGCTTGGCGCAGCCCACCGATAATGGTTAAGAAGGTTGTTTTGCCCGAACCGGAAGGACCGGTAATCAACACGATCTCGCCTTTGTCGATTGAAATGGTGACGTTTTTAAGCACAGGTTGCGTGAGCGTGCCGCTGCCAAAACTAAAACTCAAGTTATGAATATCAATAACCAATGACATCAGAACATATCTGCCGGATTTGAAGCTTTCAATTTACGAATCGCAAGAAGCCCGGCCATTGCGCACATGGAAAGAATAAAAAGAAATACGGTCACCACTTTATCGAAATTCATCGGCATCGGCATAAAAGTTTGCGATTCCGCCAAGTGGTATAAACCGATAGAAAAGATATAACCCGGTATAAAACCCAGTATGGCGAGAAAAAAAGCAAACGCGAATACCATACGAACAAAGTAACCGTGTTCATAACCCATAGCTTTCAGTGTGGCGAACTCATTGCGATGATGGGTGATTTCGGTAAAAAGAATTTGGTAAACGATCACCAAGCCGACCACTAATCCCATTACTGTCCCGAAACCAAAAATAAATCCGATAGGCGCCATATTCGCCCAGTAATCTTTTTCATATCTCAACAACTCTTCGTAGGTAAAAATATTAACGAATGCATTAAGCCGTTCGCGAAGATCGGTTTGCACCTGTTTTATCGATGCGCTTGGATGAAGCCTGATAATACCTAGGTCAATATCGTCAAGATTTCTTCTCGGGAAAATCCGCATAAAATTTAAATCGCTCGTGACGACATTGCCATCGGCAGCAAATGACACGCCGAGCTGAAAAATACCGATTATTCTTATTTTATAATCGTTGATCTCCGTGATATTCCGGTCCGTTTCCAGCCATTGGCGAACTGGCCCGAATTCGGGGCGGGAATACTCGTCAAATAAAACCGTGTCCTTGAGTTGCAATTCGATATGCTTGTTATTGATATCTGCGATATCGAATATCAAAGAACCCGGATCAAGGCCGTAAACCATCAATGTTCTTTTAACCTGGGTTTCGATATTTTTGAAAGGAGCCAATCCCAGATAGAGCGGATAAACTTCAGCAACGGCCGGATGCCCCAAAGTACGCATAAGTTCACTGCGTTTAAATTGGACCGGACGCCACATGGCCTCGCTTTGTCTATGCATCAGGAATAAATCACCATTTAATTTGACCGGCGCGGATATCGCGCTGTCATACAGTGAGTCCTTGAATCCCAATTGCATAAATACCAAAACGCAGGCGAACAGGACGCCGCTTATTGCTGCAGCCAATTTGGTGCGGTCAAAGGTGAGTTGCCGCCAGGCCAGGCGCGCAGGAAAATAAAACCAGGTAATGATATTCATGGGGTAATCCGTACCCGAACCTGGCGGAAAATCTGATGCTGTAAATCAGCAATGGCATCCGCTTCAAGCGTTAAGCGCACTTCGATGATGCGGTTATCCCGGTCAGCCAGCGGATCTGTATCATTCAGGTCATTTTTTTTAACCAGGAAGCCCAATTCTCTGACTTGCCCACTATAAATCCGTTTGAACCCGGAAGCGTGGATGCACCCTTTTTGTCCCACTTTAATTTGTGAAAAATCCGATTCATAGATTTCTGCAACGACATCCAGCCGGGTTAAGTCCGCTATTTTCAGAAGGCCACTATCTCCGATCCGTTCCCCTGGCCGGGTGAGGATGCTTAAAACAGTGCCTGCAATCGGAGCGTAGATCAGTGTGTTTTCTAATTCCGCTTCGGCGATCTTCTGCGCAGATTGCGCATGGGCTATTTCGGCTGACAGGCGCTTTAAATTGGCCTCGGATTGCGCAAGCGCCAAACGTTTGGCATCAGCCAGAGAAATGCTTGCAGCCGAATTAAGCTCAAGCGATTGATAACGAGCGTGTTCCTTTTTGTTGAAGGCAAGTGCGGTTTGTTCGACAGCCCGCTGAGCCTCTAGCACCTTAATCCGTGTTTTAGTGGCTTCAACCTCAGCCTTCTTTTTAAGATGGTCCGAGAGTATCGCTAATCTATCGCCTGATTTGACTTGATCGGCTTCCTGAAAAAGAAGCTGTTCAACCCTGGCGCCTTCAGGACCCGCATTATGAGAGACTTTAATGACCCGGGAGCGGGGCTCGATACGACCCAGGGCGCCAACTCCATGGTTTGCATTAGACGCGCAAAGGGTTTCGGCAAATCCATTGGAGTCTGCAAAAATGAAGCCCACAAGGGCGAAAAGAAAACAGCTTGCTTTATAGCGCATCGGGATAGTTTCTCAATCTGGGTTAAAGGATTACGCCGCCATTTGAAATTGGAGAAATCTGCTGACTCTCAAATAGTGGGATTATATAGTCTTTATCATTCACCTTTCTGATTGCATCCGTGTCGGTAACTGCAGGTGCTATGTTAACCACAAAACTTATTTCTGCTGAATAACCTATCGATAGTGGCTGCTCTAAAATGAGTGACACCTTTGCATACAATTTGCTATGATAAAATAAAAGGGTAAGAAGCATCCTGAGAATGTCAGGATATTTGATACAAGCAGTTGATTAAGAAGTGTTTCAGCCGGTTGAATATTTGTAGTGGCAGTGAATTCCTTTTCAATGAATGAACTAATCAAGGAGACTCACCATGCAAGCAAAGATATTTTTTTCAGTTCTGGTTATCCTCAGTTTCCTGGCTTCAAGTATGTCAATGGCGGCAGAATCAGCGAACATAAGCGATGCTGAGGCAAAAGCCAAAACCAATTTTGATCACATCAAATTAGCCGAGTATTACGAGAATGAAGCTAAAGCAATGAGCGCAAAAGCAGAGGAACAGAAAGAACTGCTGGATGAATATAAAAATCACAGCGAATACTATGGCCGGGAGGGGCAAGATTTCCAGTTTCACCATGAGGCTTTACTAAGAGAATATACAAAAGCAGCGGAACGGAATGCGCAAATGGCTGTTTCCCACCGCAATATGTCAAGAAAGGTTAAGGGGTTATAGTCGA
>CAKKRO010000096.1 GCA_919902625.1 Nitrosomonadaceae bacterium | reverse complement strand
AGCAGGCGCTTTCTTCTTCATGCGCAGCAAGCGTAAAAATGAAAGCTCAGGCGCAAGTTAACCTAATGTAAAAACTTTAAGCGTTTTGTATTTTGGGAAGACACAACATATAGTTTTGTTGTGTCTTTTTTATTTCTGATTGGAGTGTCGTTGAAGATTCCAATAAAGTGCTATACCGACCACACAGCTGATAATAAGGGTTATGACGATATCGCGTAGATATTCTTTAATTAATAGTTCATTCTCACCGATAAAATATCCAAGTAGTGCCAGAATAATTACCCAGAGCCCAGCTCCAAGGCTGGTATAGAAACAGAACACCGCTAAATTCATTCGCGCCAAGCCGGCGGGGATAGAAATGTATTGACGAATCATCGGTATCAACCGGCCAGTGAATGTAGAGATATGTCCATGACGCGCAAAGAAATCTTCCATTTTCTGCAGGTTATGTTCGTGAAACATGACGTATTTGCCGTAACGTACAAGTAATGGGCGGCCCAGTTTCGCCGCCAGATAGTAATTAAGTAATGCACCAAACAAACTTCCTGTGATGCCACATAATATTACGACTATCATGTTCATCTCTCCCTTTGAAGCAAGATAACCTGCTGGAATCATAATGACTTCACTGGGGAAAGGTATGAAACTGGATTCAATCAGCATGAGAAGGAAAATGCCTGGATATCCCAGACTGCCAACAGTGGTGATGATCCAATTGATAATGTCAGTTAACAAGTTGGTTTTACCTTGTTTTGTTGAGGCTCAATGACTAAGCAGGAATCATCAGGTAACGATTCCTGCTTAAGATTAATATACTTTTGGGTTACTTTGACTAATATGACTGAAGCTCTTATACGACTGCACCTTCATCCTGTAGCGGTTTCTTCTCCAGTTTGACGAGATCTTCACGTTTGACTCCCAGCAGCATGATAATTGAGCTGGCAACCATAATCGATGAGTAGATGCCAAACAGAATGCCGATAGTTAAAGCCAAGGCAAAATAGTAAAGCACTTCCCCGCCAAATAGAAGCATGGCGATAACGACCATTTGAGTGCTGCCGTGGGTGATGATTGTGCGTGCCATAGTGCGTGTGATGGCATTATCAATCACTTGTGTGACAGATGCTCTGCGAAGTTTACGGAAATTTTCTCGAATGCGATCAAAAATAACAACAGACTCATTCACAGAATAACCCAATATGGCCAATACTGCAGCTAATACAGTGAGTGAAAATTCCCATTGAAAAAACGCAAAGAAGCCAAGGATAATAATGACGTCATGCAAGTTAGCGATGATGCCTGCTATGCCAAATTTCCACTCGAATCGCATAGCCAGATAGGCAACGATACCCAGTGAAACAAATAATAAGGCAAGGGCGCCATTTTCTAATAATTCCTGACCAACTTGCGGGCCGACGAATTCTACCCGTCTCATTTCTACAGAGGAATCAGCTTGCCTCAGTGCGCTAAGAACGGTTTCAGATAGTTGCGCACTGGAAATTTCTGGCTTAATGGGTAAACGGATTAGAACGTCC
Organism: Nitrosomonadaceae bacterium; assembly: GCA_919902625.1. Classification (GTDB taxonomy): domain Bacteria; phylum Pseudomonadota; class Gammaproteobacteria; order Burkholderiales; family Nitrosomonadaceae; genus Nitrosomonas. The sequence goes on along the minus strand of CAKKRO010000096.1, from coordinate 5,327 downwards.
CGAGAGGTACCGAAGTTCTGTACACTGGCATCGGACATTTTGAGATCAGCCAGCACATCTCTTATTTTCCCGAGATCTGCTGTTTGACTATAGCTGACTTCCAGAACAGTTCCACCGGTGAAATCCACACCAAGATTTAATCCTTTTGTAGCAATAAAGAAAACAGAAAGAATAAATGTTGCGATTGAAATGACAGCCCCTGACCGTCTCCAACTCATGAAGGGAATGTCACGGCTAAATCTGAAAAATTCCATAGTTACTTCCTTATTAACCGATTACTGCTATTTAGTTTGTTTGGGAACAGATGTTTTGCGCTTGCCTTTCCCTTTGGCGGCTGTCTTCTCGCTGGTTCTAACATCACTATCGACCTTAGTATCCGTCTCAGTTTTAGCTTCTGCCAGTCCAACTTCAGACTTGATATTTTCCGCTTTCTGTTCCTTAATTTTCTTCTTGGTATGGGTAGTTGCATCTTCATCCATACCATCATCATCGTGAGATATGGTTTTACCGGCAGCCAGACCTTGTTTGGGTATCCATATTTGGCCAATCGGAACGCGATCAAGCTTGCGTCGGCTGCCATACATCAGGTTTACCATACCTCTTGATACAAAGGTTGCAGTAAATATTGAGGTTAAAATACCTAAGCAAAGCACTACGGCAAACCCCTTAACGGGACCTGAGCCGAAAGCAAATAAAGCGATACCTGCAATCAAGGTTGTAATATTGGAATCCAGAATGGTGCCAAATGCACGTTCATATCCAGCATGAATGGCAAGTTGCGGGGAAACACCCGCGCGTAATTCATCCCGAATACGTTCATTAATCAGTACATTGGCATCAATAGCCATACCCACAGTCAGCGCGAGCGCGGCCATTCCGGGGAGTGTCAATGTGGCCTGCATGATGGATAATAAGCCCACCAATAGCAATAGGTTCAAGCTGAGTGCTATGACTGAAATTACACCAAACGACATGTAATAGATCATGATGAAGATGGCGACAGCCAGGAAGCCATAAAGTGTCGAATTAAAGCCTCTGGCAATATTATCCGCGCCCAGGCTTGGTCCCACTGTCCGTTCTTCAATAATATCCATGGGTGCTGCGAGTGCACCGGCACGCAGTAGCAAGGCGACATCACGGGCTTCCATACTCGACATGCGTCCACTGATCTGGACACGCCCGCCACCGATTTCTTCACGGATCACAGGGGCAGTGACGACTTCTGTTTGATTCTTTTCAATCAAAAGGATGGCCATTCTTCTGCCAACATTTTCGCGCGTTAATTGCTTGAAAATACGCGAACCATTGTTATCCAGATTGATATGTACAGCGGGTTGGTTATCCTTATCAAAGCCCGGTTGCGCGTCAGTGATACGCTCGCCGGTGAGCAATACTTGCTTCTTGACTAATAATGGGCTGCCGCCCCGTTCTTCGTACAGTTCAGTTCCAAATGGAATTTGGCCACGTAGGGCGGCATCAAGGTCACGTTCATCATCGACCATGCGGATTTCCAGAGTGGCTGTACGCCCCAGAATATCTTTTGCTTTGGCGGTATCTTGTACGCCGGGTAACTGGACAATAACGCGATCCGCCCCAGCTTTCTGGATAATGGGTTCGGCAACACCTAATTCGTTGACACGATTGCGCAGTGTAGTGATGTTCTGCATTACCGCTGAATCTTGCATTCGTATCCGAGCTTCCGGTTTGATTACAGCAACGAGGTGATACCGGTTATCGACTTCTTCTTCACTGAAGCCGAGATCGGAGTAATTTGACTTTAATTCAGCTTCCGCTTTTGAGCGGGCTTCAGCATCACGAAATTTTAATGTCAGTCTTTTGGCGTGTTTCTCAATGCCTGTGTATGGAATTTTATGTTCACGCAACGTACTGCGAATATCGGCACTGTAACGATCAAGAGATTTCTCAAGCGCACCTTCCATATCGACTTCAAGCATAAAATGCACGCCACCGCGCAAATCAAGGCCCAGGTACATGGGCAGGGCACCGAGGCTTGTCAGCCATTGGGGAGAATTGGGCAGCAGATTCAGTGCAATGACATAGTCATTACCGAGCGCTGATTCCAGAAGGTCTTTCGCTTTAATCTGTATATCAGTATCGGCAAAGCGTACTTTGATACTGCTTCCCTCCAGGAAAATTCCATCAGTAACGATATTAGCTTGTTTTAATGCGTCTTCAACTCGTTGTAGCAAGGCGGTGTCCGCACTTGCAGAAACCCGTAAGGGAGAAATTTGCACTGCGGGTGATTCGCCGTAAAAATTTGGCAGCGTGTAAAGCAGCCCGAGAAGAAGTGAAACCGCAATAATCAGATATTTCCAAAGTGCATAGCGGTTCATGGTTATCAGTTCAGTATTAAATAAAAGGTAAAAAACATACAGCGGCGGGTGATCGAATAGTGATTTCGTTCTTTATAATCGATAATTATTTCTTCTCACCAGTTTTCTCGGCTTCATCATCTTTGCTGGTGGCAGCTTCGCTTGATTCTTCAGTTTTACTGTTCTCTGAAGCAGTGGCTGTTTTAGCTGTTTTGGTTTTTTGTGTTTTGCCGCCTTTTGAGGGTTCGATACTCTTCAGAGATCCTTTGGGTAACAGGGTTTGCACTGAAGTTTTGAGTACGGTGACTTCTATGCCAGGTGCTACTTCAACAATGACATAGCTCTCACTCACATTAACGATTAAACCTAATAGGCCACCGTTAGTGATCACTTCATCGCCTCTTTGCAATGCTTCCACCATCAGCTTGTGCTCTTTTGCACGTTTTGATTGTGGACGAATCAACAGGAAATAAAAAATGATGAGTATACCGACCATCGGTAATAAGCTTATCAAGCTAGCATCAGATTGCGTTGATGTCGCGGCTTGGGCGAATGCGTCACTAATCAGCATAATATTCTCCAGAAACTTTGATTAAAAAAGGCACATATTAGCATGATGACCGCTTATGCCAGAAATTCTTGTGCATATTCTTCAAATTGTTTGTTTTCAATCGCTGTACGAATCTCTGTCATCAATTGCTGATAATAGTGCAAATTGTGCACAGTATTTAAATGCGCACCCAGCATTTCATTGATGCGCTGCAAATGATGCAGATACGCGCGGCTAAAATGCCGGCAGGTATAGCAACCGCATTGTTCATCGGGAGGGGATGTATCCAGGCGGTATTGACTATTGCGCAATTTGATAATGCCTTGGCGTGTATACAACCACCCATTGCGGGCATTGCGCGTGGGCAGTACACAATCAAACATATCGATGCCCTGCGCTACCGCATTGACAATATCGGCCGGTGTGCCCACACCCATCAAATAGCGCGGTTTATCGGCGGGGAGGAGTGGTGCGGTATGTTTAAGGATGCGCCGCATATCTGCCTTGGGTTCTCCTACCGATAACCCGCCAATGGCATAACCATCAAAACCGATGGTGTGCAAACCAGCGAATGACTGGTCGCGCAGATACTCATACATACCGCCTTGCACGATGCCAAACAAAGCATTGGGATTATCCCCATGCGCTTGTTTGGAACGTTCCGCCCAGCGCAGGCTGAGTTCCATGGAAATACGGGTAATGGCTTCATCAGCCGGATAAGGCGTGCACTCATCAAATATCATGACAATATCCGAGTTGAGTGTACGCTGGATATGCATGGATTCTTCCGGCGACAGGAAGCAACTGTCACCATTGACCGGCGATCTGAATTGAACGCCTTGTTCGGTAATTTTGCGCAAATCACCCAGACTATAAACCTGGAATCCACCCGAATCGGTCAGTATGGGACCGTGCCAGCCCATAAAGCCGTGTAATCCGCCATGAGCTTTGATTACTTCCAGACCAGGACGCAGCCACAGATGAAAAGTATTACCTAGAATGATTTGTGCATTGGTTGCTTGCAGTGCAGCAGGGGGCATGCTTTTGACAGCGCCATAAGTTCCCACCGGCATAAAAACAGGTGTTTCCACGGTGCCGTGGGCCAAGGTTAAAGTGCCTCGGCGAGCTGCCTGATCGGTGGCGTGTAATTGAAACTTCATGATTTCCTTTCGATAAGCATGGCATCGCCATAACTAAAAAAACGATAGCGCTCTGTAACTGCATGCTGATAGGCGCGCTGAATATTTTCCATGCCTGCAAAGGCCGATACCAGCATTAGCAACGTGGAACAGGGTAAATGAAAGTTTGTTAATAGCCGCTCCACAACTTGCAGACGATAACCCGGCGTAATAAAAATACGGGTATCTCCATAACCTGCAACCAATTGGCCATGATGCAGCATTGCACAAGCTTCCAGAGCGCGCAATGATGTTGTGCCCACTGCGAGGATACGTCCTCCGGTTGTTTTTGCCTGCTGGATGGCGTCAATGGTGGCCTGGGGTATATGGAATGTCTCACTGTGCATGGTGTGATCGGCGATATTTTCAACGCGTACGGGCTGAAATGTACCTGCGCCGACATGCAAAGTGACATAGGCGATGATGACGCCCATTGCACGTAACTGATTCATCATGTTGACATCAAAATGCAGGCCGGCAGTGGGTGCGGCAACAGCGCCCGAATTTCTGGCATAAACCGTTTGATAACGCGTTTCATCCGCAAGAGTAGCTGGCCGGGTAATGTAAGGGGGCAGCGGTAATTGCCCATAACACTCGAGTAATTCGGTGACTGTTCTCTCATGCTCAAAACATAACGTATAAAATTCCTGTTCATGGGCGATCACGGTCACCGGAATAGCATCCGCCAATAGCAGTTTCGAATCCGGTTTGGGCGCATGGCTGGCGCGGATGACCGCCAATACATGGCGGTCATCCAGCACCCGTTCCACCATCACTTCCACCCTGCCACCGCTATCTTTTTTGCCGAATAAGCGCGCTTTGATCACTTGGGTATCATTAAAAACCACCACATCCCCGGCACGCAAGTAACCTGGCAAATCGGAAAATAGAGCATCCTGTAGTTGATTGTTGATGCCATCCAAATAGAGCATGCGGCTGCTGGCACGCTGTTCAGCGGGGTATTGTGCGATCAGTTCGGCGGGCAGGTAAAAATCAAAATCCTGGGTTTTCATGCCGCCTATTATACGGGTACAGCATGTTCTCGCCCATGCGGCTTGCTGTGCTACCGGTTTTCAGTGATAATTGCGCCTTCTGTTTATTCAAAAAACAGACAAATAGCGTTGCCGGGATGGCGGAATTGGTAGACGCACGGGACTCAAAATCCCGCGAAGGCGACTTCATGGGGGTTCGATTCCCCCTCCCGGCACCAATAGAGGTTTTCAGAAAGTTTCATACCGTATCAAATCCATTGTAATTATTAAGAAA
>CAKKRO010000095.1 GCA_919902625.1 Nitrosomonadaceae bacterium | reverse complement strand
ATAGCGTGGTTTGGTACAAATACGATACGAATTATTTTCGGGTTTCTCATGATGAACTTATCGAATATGCGCGTAATCGACATTCAAAACTTCCTTAAAAGGTGTCTCAGAAGTGCAACTTTCTGATTGTTATCACAGGAGCAAACTATGCTTGTCAGCGAATTAATGAGTGCCAAACTGGTTACGATTGAAATGGATGATAAGTTATCCGTTGTAAAAGAAATATTTGAGAGGATAGACATTCACCATTTACTGGTTATCGAGGAAAAGAAAGTGTTCGGAGTTGTTTCAGACCGGGATCTCTACAAGGCATTGAGTCCCAGTATCGGAACGATGACAGAAACACCCAAGGATGCGGCCACATTAAACAAACGCGTTTATCAAATCATGAGCCGTAAACCCGTTGTGCTGGGGCCCGATGCGACTATTGAGGAAGCCATTGATGCATTCAATCACCATACTATTTCATGTATTCCGATCGTCGACCATGAAATGAAACCGCTTGGAATTATTACTATCAGGGATATTCTAAAGGCCTTGGGTGAGAAGAGAGGGATTCTTTCCGATTAAACTTAAAAGAGCACCAGCGCCAGACCGATGCCACCAGCCGTTGCAAACATGCCCGAGATGCACTGTTTGGCCAATAAAGAATTGCCGATAAAGAAGATGAGTCCCAGCTTGAAGCCAATGTTGGAGAGTATCCCGAGAGAGATGGCCGTCACCGTTTCAGTGGCTTCCAGTTTGCCCAGTTCATACAAACGCAAGCTCGATAGCGTAATGGCATCAACATCCGTCAGACCGGAGACCAGGGCAACCGCATACAACCCGCTGCTGCCGGCAATATCGGATAGCCAGGCTGCGAAAAACAGAACGGCGCCATAGATGAGACCGAACGCCGCTGCCGTGCGAATTTCGGTTGGATTCTTGATCTCCGGCACGGGCAATTCGTTTTGTTGATTCAATTGATACCACCAATAAGCAGCGACGCCTGATCCGAGTAGAAAACCACTGCCTAAAACGGGTAACAACTGCGGCAATATGGAAGGAGAAGCCACCGCGCTGATGATAGCCAGACGGATCAGCACGGTCAGATTGGCAATCAGAATAACGACTACCGCAAGGGGTATAAAGTTCTGGCTTTCAACGCTGCGGCGGGCGTACACCAGTGTGGTGGCGGTACTGGAAACCAATCCGCCGAATAAGCCCAATACCGCGCTATGCCGCTGACCGATGAGCTGAAGCGCCACATAACCCGCCAGGCTTACGCCTGAGATCAGTACCACCATTAACCAGATCTGATAGGGATTGATCGCCTCATAAAACCCGTAATTCTTGTCCGGCAGGATGGGGAGAATGATAAAAGTCAGCACGGCAAACTGAAGCACGGAAATTAAATCCCGCCGGCTCAGCTTTTGGGTGATGCCGTGCAGTTCCGTCTTGAAGTACAGTAATGCCGTAGTAATAATGGCCAGCATGATGGCCAGCGTGTCGTTGCCATACCAGACGGCGGCTCCCAGGCCATAGCAGATAAGAATAGCGGCTACCGTGGTGGTGCCGGGATCTACCGTGTCATCTTTTGCACGAAAATACGCCGCAATCGTCATAAAACCGACAATGAGCAGGCCTCCCAGCAGTAACCAGGGCATGTTTGCTTTTTCGGATAGCATGGCGGCCAGCGTGCCAAATAGCGCCACCAGCGCAAATGTTCTGAGTCCCGCGCGGGAACCTGGGCTGCGTTCGCGTTCCAGCCCGATGAGCAGGCCAATCGCAAGACTGGTCACAAAATGGGGGAGTGCGGCGAGTTCTCCATCCAGCATGAATTCAGTGTTCATGGTTGTTCACCTGGGTTATTCGGTTCAGACCAATGCTCAAGCAGGAATTGTAACGTCGTTTTGCCATTATATTCATTGATCTGCAGCCGATAAACCGCATCGATACAATCAGGTAATGGATCATTATGGAAAAACAAAATGCCATCGTAAGATTCATCTGACTTCTGAGGTGTCTGGTCTTTGATGGGGGTATCCTCCAGTTTTCTTAATTTCAGTTTTAAGTGCTTTTCCCCCACTATACGCTGGCTTTCCACATAAAACCGGGCATTGAATGCGGGTTGGGGAAAACCTTGCCCCCACACTTGCTGATTGAGATATTCCGCCAGTTCCATATTGATTTCGGATGCATTCAGATCGCCATCCGTTTCAATCACGCGCGTCAGATCGGCCGGTGTCAGCAGGGTCTGTGCCACCTGCTCAAACACATCGCAGAATTTTTCAAAGTGATGGGTGTTGATCGTTAGCCCGGCTGCGGCTGCGTGACCGCCGAATTTGAGGATCAGTTCAGGATGCCGCTTGGCAACCAGATCCAGCGCATCGCGCAGGTGAAAACCGTTGATCGACCGCCCGGAGCCTTTGATTTCACCATCATTGCCGGGTGCGAAGATAATGACCGGACGGTGGTATTTATCCTTGATGCGCGAAGCGAGGATGCCGATGACGCCCTGATGCCAATCGTGATCAAACAGGCAGATGCTGTAAGCAGACTGTATTTCCGGTTGCCGGGTTTTCAGCAGGTCTTCCAGTTTGAGTAATGCGCTTTCCTGCATGGTGGATTCGATTTCACGGCGTTGCCGGTTCAGTTCATCCAGTTGTTGGGCAATTTGCAGCGCACGAGCTTCATTATCGGTAATCAGGCATTCAATGCCCAGTGACATGTCATCCAGACGTCCGGCTGCATTCAAACGAGGCCCCAGCATAAAACCCAGGTCATAAGTCGAGATTTGCTGATAATCCCGTCGCGACACTTGCAACAACGCATTGATGCCAGCACAACCCCGTCCTTTGCGGACACGCTGCAACCCTTGCTGTACCAGAATGCGATTGTTGTTATCCAGTTTGACCACATCTGCGACCGTTCCTAATGCGACCAGGTCGAGAAAGCTGGCGAGATTGGGTTCCTGGCCAGTCGTGGTGAAGACGCCGCGCTGACGTAACTCAGCCCGTAGCGCCAGCATCAGATAGAAAATAACGCCCACACCCGCAATGTTTTTGCTGGGAAAAGGACAATCCGGTTGATTGGGGTTAATGATGGCGGTTGCAGCAGGCAATGTATCGCCGGGCAGATGATGATCGGTAATCAATACTTGCATGCCCAGCCGGTTGGCTTCGGACACGCCCTCAACGCTGGCAATGCCATTATCGACGGTGAGCAGGATATCCGGCTGTTTGGCGGCATGCGCAAGCTGTACGATTTCCGGGGTCAATCCATAGCCGAATTCAAAGCGGTTAGGCACCAGATAATCAACTGTCGCGCCCAATTTCCGCAAAATACGGATGCCGACGGCACAGGCTGTAGCGCCATCGGAATCATAATCCGCCACAATCAGCAGGCGTTTTTTTGCCGCGATGGCATCGGCCAGCAGGGCTGCCATCGAAGTAATATTCTTGAATTGCCCGAACGGAATCAGGTGCGCTAATTCGGTTTCAAGCTGGACAGTATTCTCAATGCCTCGCGCGGCATAAATACGCGCCAATACGGGAGATAATCCACATCCGCTGAGTGTTTTGAAAGTATCGGCATTATAGGAGCGGGCAGTAATTTTAGGCATATACCAGGCAATAGGCAGGTAATTCCGTACAGTGAGCGAGTGGCTTACTCGGGAAGGGCTTCGGGTGCTACTGTGATTTTCTCAACCTTGAGCATATGCAAGCGGCGGCTGTCGGCGCGTTGTACGGTAAATTTAAAGTGATCGATCATGACCGATTCATCACGGACCGGTAAACGGCCAAACTTGTTGAGTACCAAACCGCCGATCGTGTCGTAGTCATCGTTGCTGAAGTTTGCGCCGAGCACTTCATTGAAGTTGCCGATCTCGGTAATAGCCTTGACCCGGTACTGTCCATCCGATTCCATGACGATATTGTCTTCTTCTTCATTAAAATCGTATTCGTCTTCAATTTCCCCGACAATTTGTTCGAGCACATCCTCAATCGTCACCAGACCGGCCACGCCACCATATTCATTGACGACTATCGCCATGTGATTGCGATTGCTGCGGAAATCCTTCAGCAGAACATTCAGCCGTTTGGATTCCGGGATGAATACGGCCGGTCGCAACATGTCGCGGATATTGAATTCTTCCTCACCGGCGTAATAGCGCAACAGGTCTTTTGCCAGCATGATGCCGATAATGTTGTCTTCGCTGCCTTCAGTGACCGGAAAACGTGAATGTGCGGCTTCAATCACAAAGGGGATGAATTTATCGGGCGTTTCACTGATATCGACGACATCCATTTGCGAGCGCGGCACCATGATATCGCGCGCCTGCATTTCAGAAACCTGCATGACCCCTTCAATCATGCTAAGCGCATCCGAATCCAGTAAATTACGTTCAAAGGCGGAGTGCAGCAGGGTAATGAGTTGTTCGCGGTCTTCCGGTTTGCGGATCAGCAAAGTGCCTAACCGCTCCAGCCAACCGCTTTTAGGTGGGGGTTCATCCATGATGTATAGATAGTTTCAATGGTTTAAAAGAAAAAGGAGTTAAAAGTTTTCCGCGCGGGTTATGCCAGCGAAAACTATTTGAGTGATTATTGGGGTGAAATTGCGTCGCCATGTTCTTGGTAGGGGTCATCATAGCCCAGCCGGGCCAGTATTTGTGTTTCCATTTGTTCCATCGCAGCGGCTTCGGTATCTTCGATATGGTCATAGCCCTGCAAATGCAGAACGCCATGCACAGTCAAATGGGCGTAATGCGCCAGCAAATTTTTATGCTGTTGCCCGGCTTCCTTTTTAACGATGGCTGCGCATAACACGATGTCGCCCGTTAAAGGTTGCGTATCATCATAAACAAAAGTCAGCACGTTGGTCGCATAATCCTTGTTGCGGAATTGACGGTTCAATTCACGTCCTTCCGCTTCATCGACAAGCCGCAAGACAATTTCGGCGTCCTGCATCAGCGCCGCCTTAACCCATCTGCGGAACTGTGATCTTGCGGGTAGTTCTGTGCTGTCTGTTGCATATTGCACTGCCAGCTTGAATGATTTCTGCATGCAAAAAGGATGTCAGGATGCTTGCTTTCGTTGGTCATGTTTTTCATAGGCATTGACAATGCGCTGCACTAGAGGATGTCTGACGACATCTTCCGATAGAAAATGAGTGAACGCGATGCCGCGTATGTCTTTAAGCACTTCCTGCGCTTCGATCAATCCGCTTTTCTGGTGTTTGGGTAAATCAATCTGCGTCACGTCGCCGGTAATCACCGCCTTGGAACCCAGGCCAATGCGCGTCAGGAACATTTTCATCTGTTCCGGCGTGGTGTTCTGCGCTTCATCCAGAATAATAAATGACTGATTCAGCGTGCGCCCCCGCATAAAAGCCAGTGGTGCAATTTCAATGGTATTGCGTTCAAAATGCTTGCTGGTTTTGTCAAATCCCATCAGGTCATACAATGCGTCATACAGCGGGCGTAAGTAGGGGTCCACCTTCTGTGTCATATCCCCCGGCAGAAAACCCAGCCGCTCACCCGCCTCAACAGCCGGACGGACCAGTATCAGGCGTGATACCAGGTCACGTTCCAGCGCATCCACCGCACTGGCCACCGCGAGATAAGTTTTGCCCGTGCCGGCCGGGCCGATGGCAAAAGTGATATCGTGTTCCTGGATTTGTTGCAGATACTGCGCCTGGCGCGGGGTGCGGCCATATAAATTGCTGCGGCGCGTCAATAACGATGGCGATGCCGGTTGTTTGACGGCTGTAGCGCCATCACCGGTTTGATCGGGTGCATTTTGCGGGTTCAAGGCTTCGATCAAACTCAGTTGCACTTGCTCCAGGCTCAGATGCTGC
>CAKKRO010000094.1 GCA_919902625.1 Nitrosomonadaceae bacterium | reverse complement strand
CAGATCAAAGCAAGCTGGGCGGAAGTGCTGAACCAATACAAACGCCGCGCTGATCTGGTTCCCAATCTGGTCAATGTCGTGAAGGGATTTGCCGCTCAGGAAAAAGACGTATTGCTGGGCGTAACCAACGCCCGTTCCAGAGTGGGCGGTATTCAAGCCACACCGGAGCTTATCAATGATTCGGAAGCGTTCTCCAAATTCCAGAGTGCGCAAGGAGAATTGTCGAGTGCCCTGTCACGTTTGTTAGTGGTCGTAGAAAATTATCCCAAGCTCAAGTCGGATGCAAATTTTCGTGACTTGCAAGCGCAACTGGAGGGCACCGAGAACCGCATTACCGTAGCCCGCAACCGTTATATCCAAGCAGTACAAGAATACAATGTCGTGGTGCGCTCTTTCCCCAGCAATCTCACAGCAATGGCATTCGGTTTCCCAACAAAACCCAGTTTTACTGTGGAGAATGAGCAAGCAATTTCCACTGCGCCAAGAGTTGATTTTAACCTTCAAGAATCCGCCGTTTCACCTTAGCGCCATGTTTTGTTTCAGCGCATTCCTTCAGGATTCTGAATGACATGAGATCTGTCAGAATGATGCAAATTTGGGCAAAAGCCCTGATATTCGTCACTCTACTGCTTGCTGCGGCATGTTCTCAGGCGGATGTAGCCATTCCATTACTCAAATCCCGCGTGACTGACCTGACCACAACACTCTCCGCTCATGAGATCACACACCTGGAACAAAAATTAACTGCGGTTGAAAAGAAAAAAGGCAGCCAGATTGCTGTACTGATTGTACCCGCCACTCAACCTGAAACGATTGAGCAATATTCAATACGTGTTGCCGAAGCCTGGAAACTGGGACGCAAAGGCATTGATGACGGCGCGCTGCTGCTCATTGCAAAAAATGACAAGACTCTGCGTATAGAAGTCGGTTATGGTCTGGAAGGCGTGCTGCCTGATGCTATGGCAAAACGAATTATTGAAGAAATTATCCTGCCCAAATTCAAAGCGGGAAACTTTGTGGATGGCATTGATGCCGGCATTGATGCGATGCAAAATTTGATTGAAGGAGAACCGCTCCCGCCACCCCAAGCCAAATACAGCGCCAGCAACTCCGGCAGCATGAGTGTGATGCTTGAAAACTTTTTCCCCATCTTGATCGGACTTATTGTGTTAGGAAGAATGTTGCAGGCGCTGCTGGGGCGTCTTGTTGGATCTACCGTGACAAGTATCGGTGTAGGATTGATCAGTTGGTTATTATTTTCCTCTATGGCTACCGCCCTGCTCATCGCCCTTTTTGCATTCTTTATGAGTCTGTTTCAGAACACAGGCAGGGGAATCTACAGAAACGGGCATGG
>CAKKRO010000093.1 GCA_919902625.1 Nitrosomonadaceae bacterium | reverse complement strand
GTACCAACATTTACGTGTGGCTTCGATCGCTCAAATTTACTTTTTGCCATGACCTTATCCTTTACACTCTATACAATTCAATTACTTTTTGTTTATGATCGCCTCTGCCACATTCTTCGGAGCTTCAGCGTAATGCTTAAACTCCATTGAATAGGTTGCCCTTCCTTGCGTGGCCGACCTTAACGCTGTCGAGTATCCGAACATCTCAGCCAGCGGCACTTCAGCTCGAATCACCTTAAAACCGGGCACATCTTCCATTCCCTGTATCATGCCACGTCTTGATGACAAATCACCAACAACATTTCCCATAAAATCTTCTGGCGACTCCACTTCGACTGCCATCATAGGCTCAAGCAAGACTGGATTAGCTTTACGCATTCCATCTTTGAATGCTATTGACGCCGCCATTTTGAATGCATTTTCATTAGAATCAACGTCATGATATGAGCCATCAAAAAGCGTGACCCTCACATCTACCACAGGATATCCAGCCAATACTCCGCTCGGCAATGTTTCCAAAAGTCCTTTTTCTACTGCCGGTATATATTCTCTCGGCACGGCTCCGCCTTTTATTTGATCAATAAATTCAAAGCCTTTTCCGGTTTCATTAGGTTCCATTCTAAGCCAAACATGACCATACTGACCTCGCCCACCCGATTGCTTGACAAATTTTCCTTCAATCTCAATCTGTTTTCTTATCGCTTCACGATATGCGACCTGAGGCGCCCCTACATTAGCTTCTACGCCAAACTCTCGCTTCATGCGATCTACAATAATCTCCAAATGCAATTCACCCATTCCGGAAATAATTGTTTGACCTGATTCTTCGTCTGTACGAACTCTAAATGAAGGATCCTCTTGCGCAAGCCTGTTCAGCGCAATGCCCATTTTCTCTTGATCAACTTTTGTTCTGGGTTCAACTGCAACATGGATCACCGGTTCTGGAAATTCCATTCTCTCCAATGTGATAACCCTCTGCGGATCGCACAAGGTATCCCCTGTAACAATATCTTTCAGTCCAACAGCTGCCGCTATATCACCCGCACGAACTTCCTTAATCTCTTCACGTTGGTTCGCATGCATTTGAAGTAGCCGCCCAATTCTCTCTTTCCTACCCTTAACGGGATTATAGATAAAATCCCCCGTTGCAACGACTCCAGAATACACTCTGAAAAATATCAGTTGACCAACATATGGATCTGTTGCAATTTTGAATGCCAACGCAGAAAATGGCTCGCTATCATCAGCCACTCTCTTATCTGCCTCGCCCTTATCATTCTCACCTTCTATCGCCACAACATCTGTGGGTGAAGGCATGTAATCTATAACCGCATCCAGCATTGCTTGAACACCTTTATTCTTAAAGGCCGTGCCGCACATCATAGGAATGATTTCATTATTAATAGTGCGTGCACGCAAACCGATCTTAATATCCGATGCCTCCAAATCCCCATTTTCGAGATATTTGTTCATCAGATCTTCATTTGCTTCAGCCGCTGTCTCAAGCATTTTTTCCCGCCAATCCTTGGCATCTGCCTGCAGACTTGAAGGTATTTCACGCTCTTCAAATTTTGTTCCCCGACTTTCTTCATCCCAATAAATGGCCTTCATTTTTATCAAGTCGACAACGCCTTCAAATTTTTCCTCGGCACCTATGGGCAATTGTATTGGCACAGGCGTAGCTTTAAGACGTGTCTTGATCTGCTCATACACACGCATAAAGTTTGCTCCCGATCTATCCATTTTATTGACAAATGCCAATCGCGGGACTTTATATTTATTCGCCTGCCTCCAAACTGTTTCAGTTTGAGGCTGCACACCACCTACCGCGCAAAATACTGTACAAGCTCCATCCAGAACACGCAACGAACGCTCGACTTCAATTGTAAAATCCACGTGCCCCGGAGTATCAATGATATTGATCCGATGCTCTGGATAATTCCCGGCCATTCCTTTCCAAAAACAAGTTGTGGCAGCAGAAGTAATCGTAATTCCCCTTTCCTGCTCTTGCTCCATCCAGTCCATGGTGGCAGCGCCATCATGGACTTCGCCTATTTTATGAGATACGCCAGTATAAAAGAGCACACGCTCGGTGGTAGTTGTTTTACCAGCGTCAATATGCGCCATGATACCGATGTTTCTATAACGCTCAATGGGTGTTTTTCTTGCCACAGTTATAATGCCTTACGATTATTTCAATTTGTGAATGAATTCGGTACTATAGATCCTAATCAACTAAAATCTAAAATGTGAGAATGCCTTATTTGATTCAGCCATTCTATGCACTTCTTCCCGTTTCTTAACGGCTCCGCCACGACCTTCAGCCGCCTCAGTTAACTCGCCCGCCAATCTGGCATCCATAGATTTTTCGCTTCTTTTTCTAGCCGCATCCCGAAGCCATCTCATCGCCAAAGCATTGCGCCGCACAGAACGCACTTCAACTGGCACCTGATAGTTAGCACCACCTACCCGACGACTTTTTACCTCCACCATGGGTCTTACGTTAGTTAGCGCTTGCGTAAATACTTCCAGCGGATCGCCGCCCGTTTTCTTTTCTATATGATCTAACGCCCCGTAGATAATCCTTTCTGCTACCGATTTCTTACCACGTGTCATAAGCACATTAACAAATTTTGCTAACTCTACATTATGATATTTCGGATCCGGCAGTATCTCGCGCTTTGGAACTTCTCTACGTCTTGGCATTATCTAACCTCATTTCCTTTTGCAACATGTTTCTCATTTACAACTAAAAGTAACACTTAGTTCTTAATTCTAAGCAGTTTTTGGTTTCTTGGAGCCATACTTTGATCGCCCCTGCTTACGATCTTTTACACCCGCCGTATCCAGACTACCTCTAACCGTATGATAACGAACGCCCGGCAAATCCTTAACACGACCACCACGTATCAGTACGACTGAGTGCTCCTGAAGATTATGTCCCTCGCCACCAATGTAACTCGACACTTCAAATCCATTAGTCAATCTAACCCTTGCAACTTTACGTAGCGCTGAATTCGGTTTTTTGGGGGTTGTCGTATACACCCTCGTGCACACCCCTCTCTTCTGCGGACTGTTTTCTAACGCAGGAACATTACTTTTAACTCGCTTAGCAACACGCGGCTTTCGAACTAACTGACTAATTGTCGGCATTTCTATGTCCTAAAAAACTGGGACGGCTTTTTAGCCGTCCATACTATTTCTATTTACTGATCTTGTATTTAATTACCCATGCTAATGTAATGGCAATTAGCAACCCGACATCTCAACTCACCAAAGATGCGACAAAAAAGAGAGCGGATTCTATGGGGTTTATCGCTGTATGTCAAGACAAACATGGATTACCGAAGTTTATTTGGCCGCTAAAATTATTTCCAGCGCACTGCTGCAAGATGTCCGCCGTATCTTACTTAACACCATCAATCTCTAAAGTTATGAAACTGCAATGGAAAATTATCCACTAGTTTTCTTGTTAATTGCATCGCCTCTTGCAATATATCTTTTTTTACGCCGGTTACGCGCACCACATCCCCTTGAATGCTTGCTTGTACTTTAAGCTTACTATCCTTAATACCTCTTACAATTTTTTTTGCCAAGTCTGTATCGAGTCCAGTCTTAACTGTCACTACCTGCTTTACTTTATTTCCACTGATTTTCTCTACCTGCCCCATTTCCAGGCAACGCACATCCACGCTCCGCTTTGTCAATTTGGTCCGCAGAATATCCGACACCTGCTCCAGCTTGAATTCATCATCCGCAAAAACTATCAACTGATACTCTGCCTGCTCAACCCTTGCATCGGAACCTTTAAAGTCAAATCGCGTGCCTACTTCCTTGTTTACCTGTTCTACCGCATTCCTGACTTCCTGTTTATCAACCTCTGAAACAATATCAAATGATGGCATTATATCCCTCTTGATTGAGGCAAACTGAAATGTGTTCTTCTACAGAAATCACTTAAAACCCAACATCATTATTACCAAGCTTCTATTCTATTGAATGCCCGGCAAAATCCTAATTCTTGTTTTTTTTCTCAACCCCGGCGGCAATGCGCAATCTTAATGCGTTCAGCTTTATAAAACCTGCTGCATCTCCCTGATTATAGGCACCTGCATCATCCTCAAAGGTAGCCACATTAGAATCAAACAATGAGTCGGTTTGAGAATCTCTTCCAACCACGATGACATTCCCCTTATACAATTTCATCCTCACCCACCCATTCACTTTCTCCTGCGTCGCATCAATCATGGTTTGCATGATTTTACGCTCCGGGCTCCACCAATAGCCATTGTAAATTAATGCCGCATAACGAGGCATCAAGTCATCCTTTAAATGCGCCACTTCCCGATCCAGAGTGATCGATTCCATCGCGCGATGGGCACGGAGTAAAATTGTTCCTCCGGGAGTTTCATAGCATCCTCTCGATTTCATCCCGACATAGCGGTTCTCAACCAGATCCAATCTGCCAATGCCATGCTTCCCGCCCAATTGATTGAGTCTTTCTAATACACTGGCCGGTGATAATTTATTGCCATTTAATGCAATCACATCACCCCGCCTAAACTCCACATCCAGATACTCAGCTTCATCCGGTGCTTTTTCGGGAGAAACACTCCAACGCCACATTGATTCTTCAGGCTCTGCTGCGGGATCTTCCAGAACCCTGCCTTCGTAAGAAATATGCAAAAGATTGGCATCCATACTATAAGGTGAACCAGCCTTCTTTTTCATCTCAACCGGGATACCATGCCGCTCAGCGTACTGAAGCAGCTTCTCCCTTGAAGTTAAATCCCACTCACGCCAAGGAGCAATCACATGAATATCCGGCTGCAAGGCATAATACCCCAGCTCAAAACGAACCTGATCGTTACCTTTGCCCGTTGCTCCATGCGAAACCGCATCGGCACCAGTCTCATTGGCAATTTCAATTTGCCTTTTTGCAATCAATGGCCGCGCTATACTCGTACCCAGCAAATACTCACCTTCATAAATCGTGTTGGCTCGAAACATGGGAAACACAAAATCACGCACAAACTCTTCACGTAAATCATCGATATAAATTTCCCTGACACCTAATTGCTCTGCCTTTGCACGCGCCGGCTCGACCTCTTCCCCCTGTCCAATATCTGCGGTAAATGTGACCACTTCACACTGATACGTATCTTGCAGCCATTTCAAGATTACCGAGGTATCCAGGCCTCCAGAAAAAGCCAGAACCACTTTATTAATTTTTTTCATTATTTTTTATTCTTTCACTTATCCAGCGTCTAACGCTCTTCCGATTTAACACTTCAATCAGTCATTCAAAATTACAGATTTAATTTTCCGCATTTAATTTACCCAATAGCAAATATTCCATCAATGCTTTTTGGGTATGCAGCCGGTTTTCAGCTTCATCCCATACCACTGATTGCGGCCCATCCAAAACTTCGGCAGTGACTTCTTCACCCCGGTGAGCAGGCAAGCAGTGCATGAATAAAGCATCTTTTTTAGCCAAAGACATCATTTCCGTATTCACACAAAAAGCAGCAAAATCATTTTTTCTTTGCTCTGTTTCTGCCTCAAACCCCATGCTTGTCCATACATCCGTGGTAACAAGATCCGCTCCAATCACCGCTTTCCGAGGATTAACAAATTCCTCATAATGAGCCGCGCCGTTTAATCCTATTTGCTCAGGATGAATGTTATAGCCGGGCGGAGTGGATACATGCACTTTAAAATCAAAAATCTCAGCCGCCTGCAGCCATGTATTACACATATTATTGGAATCACCAATCCATGCCACCGTTTTACCGGCGATACTTCCTCTATACTCGGTATAGGTGAAAATATCACTCATAATTTGACACGGATGGTATTTGTCAGTTAACCCATTAATGACAGGCACTCTTGAATTCTCTGCAAAGCGCTTGATAACGTCATGTTCGTAGGTACGGATCATAATGATATCAACCATGCGTGAGATGACTCGCGCAGCATCTTCTACCGGTTCCCCCCGCCCCAGTTGCGTATCACGCGTTGATAAGTATATCGCCGCGCCGCCTAATTGGTGCATCCCGGCTTCAAATGACAGACGTGTACGTGTCGAGCTTTTGTCAAAAATCATGGCCAGAGTCCGATCAGCCAACGGCCAGTATTGCCGGTATTGTTTGAACTCCTGCTTTATCCAGCGCGCGCGTTCAAACAAATACTCATATTCATCACGGCAAAAATCATTAAATTGCAGAAAATGCTTAAATTGCATAACAAGACAAATAACCAATCAGAAATACATTACCTTATGTAATCCGTTTCAGCCATTCAAGAACTCCTTTATTAACAGACAAGTCATGTCAACCACTTGCTCAGCCTCACCTGGCTGCATCACAAATGCCGGTAGCAAACGTATCACCTTATCGGATGTTACATTGATTAACAATTTCTTCTCCAAAGCTTTTTTTACCAGATCACCACAAGGCACTGAAAGCTCAATACCTATGATTAAACCTTGACCCCTGACCTGCACCACTCCAGGTACATCGGCCAGTTGATTTTTTAACCTGTCACGCATGAAATCACCCAATTTCATGGCGTGATCCAGCAGGTTTTCTTCGGCAATAACAGCCAATGTTTCAATGGCCGCCGCACAGGCCAGTGGATTACCGCCAAAAGTTGAGGCATGATTACCTGGCTTAAAAATTTCAGCAGCCACACCTTTTGCCAGACAAGCGCCTATCGCCACCCCGGCACCTAAGCCTTTAGCCAGCGTCATAACATCGGGCACAATATTACTATGTTGGAAGGCAAACCACTTTCCACTGCGTCCAATCCCAGATTGCACCTCATCCAACATCAAAAGCCATCCATATTGATTACACAAATTCCGCAACTGCTGTAAGTAATGCGCCTCGGGAATATTGACACCTCCCTCACCCTGGAACGGCTCTACCAGAACGGCAACCACATCTTTATTATTGACAGCAACCTGCGTCACTGCCTCCATATTGTTATAAGGAACGCGCACAAAACCTGTCAGTAACGGTTCAAATCCGGCCTGCACCTTACGATTTCCACTCGCCGTCAAGGTTGCCATCGTACGGCCATGAAAAGAACGCTCCATCACAATGATGGTAGGCAATGCAATCCCTTTGTTATGTCCATGCAATCTGGCAAGCTTGATGGCTGTTTCATTAGCCTCCGCTCCTGAGTTGCAGAAAAAAGCATTATCCATCCCTGACAGTTCAATCAGGCGATCAGCCAGCCGTTCCTGCTTATCAATATGATAAAGATTGGAAGTATGAATTAACGTTCTGGCCTGCTCACAGATTGCTTTTGTTAATCTTGGATGACAATGCCCCAATCCACACACGGCAATACCCGCCAATGCATCCAGATACCGTTCCCCATGATCATCCCACAACCACACCCCTTCGCCTTTGACAAAGGTAACGGGCAATCGTGAATAAGTATTCATCAAATTAGACACCACACAACACTCGCATTTTATTTAGATGGAAAATTCACTTAAGAATCCTGACTGACAGAGCAAAGAAAATTTGGAAAAACGATTATGTTCACCTATTTAGTCCGCTTTTTCAAGCTTTTTTCTTTAAAGATCCACTTATTATTGCAGTTTTTACATGTTCATTGTTTCAAAGTTAACAGAGAAACGGTATCAGCATGTTAGAATGGGCAGATTTATATATTTCTTGCTCCAACTGTTAAGAAAATATCCATGCACTTCAACCTATTGTTTCTAAAAGAATCATAAGACATGAATCAATTTGCCAAGGAAACCCTGCCCATCAGTCTTGAAGAAGAGATGCGGCGTTCCTATCTTGATTACGCCATGAGTGTCATTGTAGGCCGTGCACTGCCCGACGTTCGTGATGGCCTGAAGCCGGTACATCGGCGCGTATTGTTTGCCATGCATGAGCTTTCCAACGACTGGAACAGGCCCTACAAGAAATCGGCACGTATTGTGGGTGATGTCATCGGTAAGTATCACCCCCATGGCGATACCGCCGTGTATGACACCATTGTCCGCATGGCGCAAGACTTTTCCCTGCGGTACATGCTGGTCGACGGGCAGGGAAACTTCGGATCAGTGGATGGGGATAATGCAGCGGCCATGCGTTACACTGAAATCCGCATGTCACGCATTGCCCATGAGTTACTGGTCGATCTGGACAAAGAAACGGTGGATTTCGGGCCCAATTATGATGATTCCGAAAAAGAACCGCTCATACTCCCCGCCAAAATTCCGAACCTGCTGATTAACGGTTCATCCGGCATTGCCGTCGGTATGGCGACCAATATCCCGCCGCACAATCTGAATGAAGTGGTGGAAGCCTGCCTTGCCTTACTCAAAAATCACGATATCACTATTGATGAGCTCATTGAGCTGATTCCGGCACCGGATTTTCCAACCGCCGGTATCATTTACGGCGTTTCCGGAGTAAGGGATGGCTATCGCACAGGCCGTGGCCGTGTCGTCATGCGTGCACGCACTCATTTTGAAGACCTGGAAAAAGGCAGCCGCCAGAGCATCATCGTGGATGAACTGCCCTACCAGGTTAACAAAGCCAATTTATTAATCCGCATTGGGGAACTGGTTCGCGACAAGAAAATTGAAGGTATTTCCGATTTGCGTGATGAATCCGATAAATCCGGCATGCGTGTCGTGATTGAACTGAAACGCGGCGAAGTGCCCGAAGTCATTCTGAATAACTTGTATAAAGAAACACAGATGCAAGACACTTTCGGCATGAACATGGTGGCGCTATTGGATGGCCAGCCTCGTCTGCTGAATTTAAAACAGATTCTGGATGCATTCCTGCGTCATCGCCGTGAAGTTGTAACCCGGCGTACTGTTTTTGAACTCAAGAAAGCGCGTGAACGCGGCCATTTATTAGAAGGCCTTGCGGTTGCATTATCCAATGTGGATGAGATTATCGCCTTGATAAAAGCTGCGCCGACACCCTCTGCCGCCAAAGAAGCGATCATGGCAAAAGTCTGGCGCTCCCCATTGGTTGAAGAAATGCTGTCGCGTGCCATGGCAGATGCCAACGCGCTACGCCCGGATGGCCTGGGTGAAGAGTTTGGCTTACGGGCTCAAAGTTACCGTTTATCCGATGCACAAGCGCAAGCGATTCTGGAATTACGCCTGCAGCGTCTGACCGGATTAGAACAAGAAAAGATTGTCGAAGAATATAAAGACGTCATCGAAAAAATTATTGATTACCTTAATATCCTGGCTAATCCAGAGCGCATTACCCTTATTATTACCGAAGAGCTCGAGGCCGTCAGACAACAGTTTGGCGACAAACGCCGCAGTGAAATCATTGTCGATACTCAAGACCTGAGTATGGAAGATTTGATCACGCCGGCAGATGTGGTTGTCACACTGTCGCACACCGGATACATCAAATCCCAATTACTCGATGAATATCGTGCCCAAAAACGGGGCGGACGCGGCAAACTGGCGACAAGCACCAAAGAAGACGATTTCATTGACAAGCTATTCATTGCAAACACCCACGACTATATTCTGTGCTTCTCAAGTTTGGGGCGTGTGTACTGGATCAAGGTTTATGAAGTGCCGCAAGGTAGCCGGTCATCCCGGGGCAAGCCTATTATTAATCTGGTGCAACTGGAAGAAGGCGAGAAAATCAACGCCATTCTACCCGTTAAAGCTTTTGATGAAACCCGTTTTGTATTTATGGCGACTTCTTTTGGCACTGTCAAGAAAACACCCTTATCAGAATTTTCCCGTCCGCGTAGCAATGGCATCATCGCCATCGGATTGGATGCAGGCGACTATCTGATCGGCGTTGAACTCACCGAAGGAAAACATGATGTCATGCTGTTCTCAGACAACGGCAAAGCCATGCGTTTCAGTGAAAATGATGTACGTCCGGTAGGACGAACCGCACGGGGCGTGCGCGGCATGAAACTCGGCTCCGGGCACAAAGTGATCTCCTTGCTGGTGGCTGAGAATGAGGAACTCGCTGTCTTAACGGCGACCGAAAACGGCTATGGCAAGCGTACCCCTATCAGTGAATACACACGCCATAACCGGGGCACACAAGGCATGATTGCGATCAAAACCAGTGCGCGCAATGGCAAAGTGGTCACCGCAAAACTGGTCAAGCCGGACGACGAAATCATGTTGATCACCTCAGGCGGGATACTCATCCGCACCCGTGTCAACGAAGTGCGGGAAATGAGCCGCGCCACTCAAGGCGTCACTCTAATTAACCTGGATGCCGGCGAGAAACTGGCAGGACTGGAAAGAGTGATAGAAAGCGATGATGACGATGGTGATAGTGATCATTAAGAGAACCGTTAAGCTGCTGCGCTAAAATAATTGCCAGAAAAAAATTCAATGGATCAAATCTATAATTTCAGTGCAGGTCCTGCGGTTCTACCTAAGGAGGTTCTGCAACAAGCGCGTGATGAAATGCTGGATTGGCATGGCAGCGGTATGTCTGTCATGGAAATGAGCCATCGCGGCAAGGAATTCATGTCCATTGCTGAGAAAACTGAAAGCGATTTGCGCGAACTGATCGGAATACCGCAGAACTATAGGGTCTTATTTCTGCAAGGCGGCGCGTCCAGTCAGTTTTCCATGGTGCCGATGAATCTGCTGCGCGGCAAAAAAAAAGCGGACTATATCAATACCGGCCAGTGGTCGGCCAAAGCCATTGAAGAAGCGAATCGATATTGCGCTGTCAATGTAGCCGCCTCCTCTGAGGAAGCCAATTTCACCTACGCACCCACGCAAGACAAATGGCATCTGGACCCGGAAGCAGCCTATATCCATTACACCAGCAATGAAACCATTGGTGGCGTCGAGTTTAACTGGATTCCGGAAACTGACCCGAACAGCAGCATTCCTTTAGTCGCTGACATGTCATCCAACATCCTGTCACGGCCCCTGGATGTTACGCATTTTGGATTGATCTATGCAGGCGCGCAGAAAAACCTGGGGCCGGCCGGATTGACCCTGGTCATTATCCGCGAAGACTTGCTGGGTATGCCGATAGCAGGCACGCCGACACTCTATGATTATCAGATCCATGCGAAAAATGATTCGATGTACAACACACCGCCCACCTATGCCATGTATATTACCGGACTGGTTTTCGCATGGCTGAAGAAGAAAGGCGGGTTAGCCGCTATGGAAAAAATCAATATCGCCAAAGCCAATCTTTTGTATGACCTATTGGACAACACTGATTTTTATCATTGCCCGGTGGTTCAATCAGATCGCTCACGCATGAATGTGCCCTTCACGCTGAAAAACCCTGCACTGGATAAAGCCTTCCTCAAACAAGCCAAGGCAAATGGCCTGATCCAACTCAAAGGCCATCGTTCAGTGGGTGGCATGCGGGCTTCAATATATAATGCCATGCCGATTGAAGGTGTGGCAAAATTGGCAACATTTATGAAGGAGTTTGCCAGCCAGCATGCCTGAACATCCGCACAGAATCTTCAGGATTCTTACCATCAATCAGATTTCACCCCTTGGTCTGAAACGCTTTCCT
This sequence comes from Nitrosomonadaceae bacterium, assembly GCA_919902625.1. Taxonomy (GTDB): domain Bacteria; phylum Pseudomonadota; class Gammaproteobacteria; order Burkholderiales; family Nitrosomonadaceae; genus Nitrosomonas. The sequence goes on along the minus strand of CAKKRO010000093.1, from coordinate 9,357 downwards.
GCGGATCATTACCAAGTCGGTAATGATATTGCTGAGCCGGATGCCATCCTGGTACGTTCACAAAATATGTTAAATAAAGAAATTCCTCACGGTGTCATGGCGATCGGACGCGCCGGCGCTGGCACCAACAACATTCCCGTGGCGGACATGAACACTCGTGGCATTCCCGTATTCAATACACCCGGCGCCAATGCCAATGCGGTCAAAGAACTGGTTCTGGCCGGTATGTTTCTGGCTGCGCGCAATCTGATTCCTGCCTTACAGTTTGTTGAAAACCTGCAAGGAGACGATGCTGCGCTGAGCAAGCAAGCTGAAGATGGGAAGAAACATTTCTCCGGCATAGAATTACCGGGCCGCACGCTGGGCATCATCGGCTTGGGTGAAATCGGCCGGCTGGTTGCCGATGCAGCCATCAAGCTGGGTATGAAAGTCATCGGCTATGACCCGAAGATTACTGTTGATTCAGCCTGGAGCCTTTCGGCGGAAGTCAAAAAAGCACACAGCATGGAAGACCTGCTGCGCCACAGTGACTTTATCAGTGTGCATGTCCCGTTGCTGGACTCAACACGCCATCTGATCAATGAGCACAGCGTGAAGATAATGAAACCGCATGCGATTCTGCTGAATTTCTCACGCAATACTATCGTCGATGAAGATGCCGTCCTGGCCGGTATCGCAGCCAGCAAAATCAAAACCTATGTGTGTGATTTTCCCAGCCAGAAACTACAGCATCAGAAAGCCGTGATCACCTTGCCGCATCTGGGTGCCTCCACACTGGAGGCAGAAGAAAATTGCGCGGTCATGGTGGTGAACCAACTCATGGATTATCTGCAGAACGGGAACATCAACCACACGGTTAATTTCCCCGATATTCGCATGGAACGGGAATCGCCCTACCGGGTCGCTGTAGCTAATGCCAATGTGCCCAATATTCTGGGACAGATCTCGACCAGCATGGCCAAGGCCGGATTAAACATCCATAACATGATCAATAAGTCACGCGGCGAAATGGCCTACACCCTGGTGGATGTGGATAGCCCGGTACCGCAAAATGTACTGGATGAAATTACCAGGATTACGGGGGTATTAATGGCACGTCATGTCCCATTCCCCCAATAAATGCTGAAACTCTGATTTAATTATCGTTAAGCCAAAACTTTCATCCGCAATGTCTGAACAACTCAAACAATTACGCGACCGAATTGACGCCATTGACAGTGAATTACTGAAGCTGGTAAGCACGCGCGCCGAACTCGCGCAACAAATCGGGCAGATAAAAAAAAGTGGTGTTGTCTATCGCCCTGAACGCGAAGCGCAAATATTGGCACGCATCCAGGAACAAAACCCCGGTCCGGTCAGTAATGCACATATCCAACATTTGTTTATCGAAATTATGTCGCTATGCCGCGCCCTGGAAAAACCCATGAGCGTGGCCTACCTGGGCCCCAACGGCACTTTCTCCGAAGAAGCCTCGATTAAGCGTTTTGGCAGCGCCATCACGACCTTGGCCTGTGATTCGATTGATGAAGTATTCCGAGCAGTGGAATCCGATGCGGCCAGTTATGGCGTTGTGCCCGTGGAGAATTCTTCGGAAGGCGCGGTGGGCAGAACCATGGATTTACTGTTGCAAACACCGCTCACCATCTGCGGTGAGATCCAGCTTCCCGTACATCAATTTCTGATGGCGCAACAAGCTGACTTATCGCAAATCAACAAAATATACTCGCATCCCCAATCGCTGGCGCAGTGCCATCAATGGTTAAAAAGCAACCTGCCGCACCTTTCTCATTCCGCGCTTATCCATACGGCCAGCAATGCCGATGCAGCCCGGCAAGCGTCGGCCGACAAGCATGCAGCGGCTATTGCGGGCAAAAGAGCCGCCGAACTATTTGAACTGACCATCTGCGCAGAAAACATCGAAGATGATCCCAAGAACACGACACGTTTCCTGGTCATTGGCAAACAAATGGTAGATGCTTCAGGGAAAGACAAGACCTCACTGATCCTGTCGACCAATAACCGTTCCGGGGCTATCTATAAATTACTGGAGCCCCTGGCACAACATAGCGTGAGCATGAGCCGCCTGGAATCAAGGCCATCACGCACCGGCCTCTGGCAGTATGTATTCTTTGTGGATATTGAAGGGCATCAGCAAAACGAAAATGTGGCGGCCGCACTGGCAGAACTGCGTGAAAAAGCGGCTTTTCTGAAAATACTGGGCTCTTATCCATCCACCTGATCTTTCACGGTCACTGTGAGCGAATAGCCGCCCTCTTGAACCCATGACTCCCTGTATTCTTTTTTATGGCTGATTAACTAATCTTATGAATCTTTGTGATTTTGCACCGGAATATATCCGCTCCATCCAACCTTATCAACCGGGAAAACCCATTGCCGAGCTGGCGCGGGAAATGGGACTGGATGAATCGCGCGTGATCAAGCTGGCTTCCAACGAGAATCCGTTGGGAGCCAGCCCGCTCGCGCTGGACGCCATGATCAATGCGCTGCATGATGTCGCGCTTTATCCGGATGGCAGCGGTTATGAATTGAAAGCCGCGCTCTCCAAACGTTATGGCGTCAATCCGGATCAAATCATATTGGGCAATGGCTCCAATGATATTCTGGATCTGGCCGCGCGCGTATTCCTAAAGCCGGGCGCTGCGGCGGTGTATTCGCAACACGCTTTTGCGGTTTATCCGCTGGTAGTGCAAATGATCGGCGCGAATGGCATACCGGTTCCCGCCCGGGATTACGGCCATGACCTGCCCGCCATGCTGGATGCCATCACGCCCGAAACACGCATTGTATTTATCGCCAGTCCCAACAATCCCACCGGCACCTTATCCAGCGCCGACGATCTATTGCGTTTCATGGAACGCGTATCGCGCGATGTATTGGTCGTTCTGGATGAAGCGTATAACGAATACCTGCCTGAAGCCAACAAGGCGGACAGTATCAAATGGTTGAAACAATTTTCCAATTTGCTGATCACACGCACTTTTTCCAAGGTTTATGGCCTCGCCGGTGTGCGAGTCGGATTTGGACTGACGCATCCTGACGTGGCTAACCTGATGAACCGTGTGCGCCAGCCGTTCAATGTCAGCAGCATTGGCCTGGTGGGTGCATTGGCTGCGCTGCAAGACGCCGAATTTGTACAAAAATCGTATGCGCTGAACCGCGCAGGCATGCTGCAACTCACCGAGGGCTTCCGCAAATTGGGCATTGAACACATTCCTTCGTATGGAAACTTCATCAGTTTCCTTGTACAAGGCGATGCAACCAACACCACGAAAGTTTATCAAAGCCTGCTACAACAAGGCGTCATCGTGCGCCCTCTGGGTATTTACGAAATGCCGCATCACCTTCGGGTTACGATTGGATTGGAGTCCGAAAATAAACGATTCCTGGAATCACTTGAATACGCAATGGGAGAATTGGTTTGATCATCATCATGAACAAAGATGTATCCGAAGAACAAATCGGTGCAGTCGTAAGAAAAATCCAGGACATGGGCCACGGTGTCAATATTTCACGCGGCACCAACCGCATTGTTATCGGCGCCATCGGCGATGAAAGCAAACTCGACCCGGAATTGTTTGATTCCATGCCGGGTGTTGAATATTCCATGCACATCGTCAAACAATACAAGATTGTTTCGCGCGAATCGCACAAACAGGATTCGATCATTGATGTACGCGGCATCCCGGTCGGCGGCAATCAGGTACAAGTGATCGGCGGCCCCTGCTCGGTAGAAACGCAGGAACAAATGGATCTGGCCGCGCAGCAAGTCTCGGCAGCCGGTTGCCGTTTGATGCGCGGCGGTGCTTTCAAGCCGCGCACCAGCCCCTACACTTTCCAGGGCAAAGGCGTCGATGGTCTGGCCATATTCCGTCAGGCGGCTGATAAATATAACCTGCCGATTGTCACCGAACTGATGGATGTGCGCATGCTCGACACCTTTCTCAAGCATGATGTCGACGTCATCCAAATCGGCACGCGCAACATGCAGAATTTTGATCTGCTGAAAGAAGTGGGTCGCATCAACAAGCCGGTGATCCTCAAGCGCGGCCTGTCCGCCACCATTTCCGAATGGCTCATGGCGGCTGAATACATTGCAGCGGGTGGCAATCACAATATTATTTTCTGCGAGCGCGGCATCCGCACATTTGAAACCGCCTACCGCAATGTGATGGACGTCACCTGCGTGCCGGTGCTCAAACGCGAAACCCACCTGCCGGTCATCATTGATCCGTCGCATGCCGGCGGCAAAGCCTGGATGGTGCCAGCGTTGGCGCGTGCCGCCATTGCGGCGGGTGCGGATGGCTTGCTGGTGGAGATGCACCCCAATCCCTGCGAAGCCTGGTGTGATGCCGACCAGGCGCTGAATCCGCTAGAATTCAAGGATCTGATGGGATCATTAAGGGGCATTGCCGAAGTGATCGGGCGCAGCCTGTAACGAACGCGCTGACCAGCCATGAACCCATGACAAATACGGCGGCGCTCAACAAACTGGCCATCATCGGCGTGGGTCTGATCGGCGGATCATTCGCGCTGGCGTTGCGCAAGGCCGGACTGGTCAAACATATCATCGGGGTCGGCCGTAGTCCGCAAAACATGCAATGCGCCCTTGAACGCGGTGTCATTGACGAAATCGCCGCCGACATCGCATCCGCCTTGCAGCATGCCGATCTGGTATTCCTGGCCATGCCGGTCGGCCAGACAGCCCACATCATGGCGCAGATTGCCCCATACCTGCACGCCAACACCCTCCTCACCGATGCAGGCAGCACCAAGCAGGATGTCATTGCCGCAGCGCGCCACCATCTGCCGCTGCAAAACCGGCACCACTTTGTGCCCGGCCACCCCATCGCCGGTACGGAACATAGCGGCGCACAAGCGGCGCAAGCGGATTTGTACCGCAACAAACACGTCATCCTGACCCCGCTGCCGGAAACCGGCGCTGATGCCATCGAACGGGTCAGCCAGCTATGGCAAGCCTGCGGCGCCCAAGTCTCACAAATGCCCGCCGGTGAGCACGACCATGTGCTTGCAGCCACCAGCCACCTGCCGCACATTCTGGCCTTCACCATGATGAATCACCTTAATCACAGCACCAACCACCCGGAAAATCTGCTCCGTTTCGCCGGCAGCGGCTTGCGCGACTTCACCCGCATCGCCAGCAGCTCCCCGGAAATGTGGCGGGATATCTGCTTGGCTAATCGTGAGGCGTTGCTTAAACAGATTGATGCGTATCAGAATGAATTGAGCGCATTACAAGAAATGCTGAAAAATAATGACGGTGATGCGTTGGAGCAAGCTTTTTCTCAGGCACGGGGTGTTAGGGAGAATTGGTTGAAGAGTAAAGGTTAAAGATAAAGCTGCTGAGGTTATAGTGTTCGAAGCGAATCTTGTTACGCACCTGGTTAAAGGTCATACCGAAAAGGCGATGGGCCAAAATTGAAGAAATGGAAGACCGGTACCTACGGGTAATCTTGCTGCCGGATGGAGAAACTATACACAACGCGTTTTTTGATAGAGGATACAAACCATGAAAGTCAGCTACTTTGATGATACCGATACGCTATATATCGAGTTCCGCGACAGCAACATAGCGGAGTCTAAAGATCTGGATGAAAATACCATTCTTGACGTAGATGCCAAGAGCAACGTCTGCGCTATCACTTTCGAACACGCAAGCCAGCACACTGACGTAAACCATTTGATAGTTGAAGGCATCGCAGCATAACAACCGGCTCTACGCGACGTAAAAATTGCTCACGTGATCCCGCGCATTATATGAAATAAAAAAGGAGAAAAAACCTTTTATCCACAGATGCCAAGCCAGCAATATTATTCCAATCAAAAACCCACCACTCCTCCCAGGCTAAAAAAATTGCTGCCGTCAGTATATAATCCGGGCTTTCATTCTTTATTTGACCAGAGTCAGATGGAAAAACCTGAACCACCCGTTATAGAACCCTTTACCTTTGTTTTCAGTTGGCGGCGTTTCATGGTGCATTGTGCGATTATGAGCGTTTGCGTGCTGCTGGGTCTGATGACCTGGTATTTTGGCAAACCGCATAGCGTGCGGTTTTATGAAACAAAATCGGAAGAATCTCTGGCCACTGCGATAGCGCCGGGTATCGACATGGCGCTGGATACGCGCAGTTCCGCAGCCGTGAAGGAAGGCCTGCCGCTGCAGGTTGAGTTGTTCAAGGGAAATGTTTATTTTGACATCAATAAAAATGCTGCCAGCCAACTTGAAGTGAAAGTCGGCAATGCCATCATCAAGGACTTTGGCACCCGCTTCAGTATTCAGATGCACAAGGACGGCAGCAGTCATATCGCGGTTGCGGACGGGCACATCAAGATCCATGTCGCATCCGGAATCTACCAGATTAACGCGCTTGAGCAAGTCGCCTTTAATGACGCCAGCATCAGCAAGCACCGGCTCGTTACTGAACGCGACATCGCCCCCTGGCGCGCCAAACAATAATCATCCCATGGCCATCAAGCACTGGATAGATCACTGTGGTATGTCAGCCATCATCCATCACAATCTGCCGTGTCCCAGATTCAACAGAGCGCCATCTAATGGTTTCCCTTAGTAAAAAACAAGGGTTTCCCCGGTATACATCGTTACGTTAGCTGGGATAGGATAATCTCGTGTTATTTTATTTAGGGCATTATCATGAAAACACTACTAAGAAAATATGTTCCGTTCCTGCCTGTTCTTGCACTTCTTTATTTCTTCATGCAAGTGGGTTCTGCCGACGCATATCATACCGACAATAGAAAAATTGAACAGAATGTAATAACCCATAGCGATGATGACAATTTCGCGAAAGAAATACTCAATCAATAAAGATAACCATTTGATTGGAGATCAAATATGAAATGGGTCTTGCCATATACCATTTCATCCGATTTCAAAGGATGTGATTCCAAAGAGGCGATTTAACGGGATATCAGGTATTCCCCCCGTATACATTCTGGCTGTTCCGAACCTGACTTTCATATGATGGCGTTCTGCCAATGCCACAGCCGCTTGATTGACTTCCGGGACATCCAGAAAAACCGGGGCTGATGGCCTGGCTCTGGATTTCAAAGCCAGAAAGAGCGACTCAGCCAATTGCGGGCTGTCCGCACAAAGAGGGCCGATTTTGTAACCGGAGCGACAAGGGCGAATCACGCCATAGCCTGCCAGCTTGCCGTTTTGCCTGATTCCCAGGGCATGACAATCGGGCTGGCTTATCCACGACTGGGTAAAGCGGGATCGGTTTGCCGGGAAGAAAGGCCGGTCGTATGAATCAATCGCCTCAAAAGGCACGGCGGACAGCATGATAATTTCCGCATTTGCGGGGGAATTGCCGCCACCCACGCCTTCGTAGCGAAAGTTGCGATAGGCCAGTTTGAACCCGGATTTTTTGTAATTATCCTGTTGAGCCACGACCCCATCCAATCCGATACTCCGGCCTTCAAGATACCTCATGCCTGCGTTCCAGATCTGAATGCCATAGCCTTTGCCACGATATTCCGGCTTGACCATGTACAAACCCAGAAAGCCGAAAGACTCACCGTATTTGACCGCAGAAATCGTAGCAATCGGTTCTTCGCCCAGAAGCCCCATAAGAAAGCCATTCGGATCGGCTGCAAAATAACACTCTGCGTCATGGAGACCCGGATTCCAGCCTTCTTTCGCAGCCCATTCAATGGCCATTTCAATTTCCTTACGCGCCATTGTTTTTATTGTGAAGTTGCTGTTTTGCATTCAAAACACCTGAAAGAATTATCGCCACATTCCTGATAAGCGCCTTTGAATACCTCGTGGGTGCGCTTTAGCGCATCCCATTTGATGGATGGTTTAGCGCAGATTTTTCGAGGCGTTCAGCAAGCCATATCTAATGATGGATTGCCGGGTTACTCCCAGCCTGCTGGCTTCCCGATCCAGCGACTCAATCATCCACGCAGGAAAATCAACATTCACGCGTTTTTGCTCTTGTAATACGCGTCTTGCCTTTGATAAATCCAGCGAAGCGGTTATATCAGCAGCTTCGTCAAACTGCTGTTCAAAATCTTTAGCTTTCATACAATGCCACCTCCCCGGTGCGTGAGCGACTCACTTTGGATCTCGTTGGATGACTGGCTGCCCCTTCTTCTCAAGATTAGCGTCCCAGTATGTAATATCTTCGGGCGCTAACGATTCGCCTCCAGTAAGTTCCTTTCTAGCAAGTAGCAGGACTTCAAAATAGCTCTTTGCATTTGGTTTCTGCTGAAGTGTCTTACTCATTTCGATGACAATGTCCGCCGGAAGCCAAATTGCAGCGGCGAACGAGAGTTGATTCATTCGGGTTCGGCGTTCCTTGGGAATAACCTCACCGGCTGGAACTGCTATCCATTCGGCAAACAGCTCAGCCAAAAGCTCAACCTTCTGTCTTTTATCGAGCCCCCTTTTATATTGCTCGAATTGTTGGTCGTATTCGTGCTTTATGGAAGCAGCAACACGGGCCTCAATCCATGTCTTTGCGAGGAAAGCAACGATAGATCCGCCGGTGCCACCAGCAAGCAAGGCTAGGAACAAGTCTGACATAACATTCTCCTTCGCGATCCAGCATAATATATACAACATTTCCTGTTAGTCAAAAACACGGTATTAGATGCAAAACAGAACTCAGTTCAAACACAGGCACTTATAAACAGAAAATACCTAACTTTCATGCACTCAGCAAACTATTTCAGTTAACAACAAACACTATCCCCTTGAATCAGATTCACGAATCCCGCCTCGCAGCAACCCAATCCCCATCACCGCCATACCAATGGAAACCAAAGGATTCAACAGATTCAGCAGGGCATACGGCGCGTATTCCAACGTGGGAATTCCAAGCGTGGCGGCGTAGAAAGTACCGGCGGTGGTCCAGGGGATGAGGGCGGTGGTCAGGGTAGACCCTTCTTCGACTGAGCGCGATAACACGGCTTTGTCCAATTCCCGTTCCTGATAAGCACCTTTGAATAGCTGGCAGTTGAGGATGATCGAGATATAGGCTTCGCCCATCGCCATGTTACCGATCAGGCCGGAGGCGATGGTGGTGGCAATCAGGGTGCTGATGCGTTGGATACGGTCGATGATGTGCATCAGCAACACGCGCAAAAATCCGGCGTGGTGCAGAATCCCGCCCAGTGCCAGCGCCATGATGGACAGTAACAGCGTCCACGCCATGCTGTAAACGCCGCCGCGTCCGAGCAAGGCATCGATATTTTCTATGCCCGTGGTTCCCGCCGAGTTCAGCCACAGCGCATTCATCACATCGGCGCCATCCTTACCCTGATAGAGGACAGCAATCAGCATGGCCAGCG
>CAKKRO010000092.1 GCA_919902625.1 Nitrosomonadaceae bacterium | reverse complement strand
GATACTACTAACGGTTTTTGTTTCCGTATTTATTGCTGAATTAGGGGATAAAACCCAATTGGCTACCATGCTGTTTGCCGCAGATAAGGAAGTCAGCAAGCTCACTATTTTTATTGGCGCATCGCTGGCGTTGATAGTCACTTCAGCGATTGGTGTTTGGGCGGGTGGCGTCATTTCGCAGTACATAAGCGCAAAACAGTTGCATTACATTGCGGGTACTGGTTTTGTAATGATTGGAATGTGGACGCTCTTAAAAGCATGAGATCGAACGGTCAGGCACCTGAAATCGGGAGTTGCATGGATTTATAGCAGTAGCAGCGCATTGATTTCTTTCAGCACTTCTTCGTCGAGTTCACCCGCTTCTGCGCTCAGACGTAGTCTTGACATCAGGTAGCTGTGATACGCCTTGGCCAGATCGCGTCTGGCAGAGTACATCTGTTGCTGGGCATTCAGCACATCGACTTCGGTTCTGACGCCGACTTCCTGTCCAAGGATGGTCGAATCCAATTGACTTTTGCTCGACAGCAAAGCCTGTTTGAGCGCTTTGACTTGCGCGATGCCGTTGGTGACATTCAAAAATTGCTGGCGGACTTGTAAGGTGATACTGCGCCGGGTGTTTTCCAGATCGTGCAATGCCCTGTTCTGAAGCGCAAGCACTTCGCGCACGCGGGATTGCACGGAAAAGCCCTGGAACAGCGGCACATTGAGCTGGACTCCGATGGATTTTGAAATCAGATCGATGCCGCGGCCGGTGATGGCGCCGCCGACACCGGTTTGATCACTGTATTGCGCGACCAGATCCACGGTCGGGTAATGTTGCGACCAAACTTTTTTTACTTCCTGGGCGGCAATTTCATAGGCGGCTTGCTGGATTTTCAAGGCAAAGTTTTTTTCTTCAGCGGTACGCACCCATTCATCCATGCTGTTGTACCGCAAGCCGGTCAAGTTGGAGGCAATTTCTCTGGCGCCCGCGAGATTTTCAGGGAGGCGGTCAATGATACCTTGTAACGTGCGCTTCCTAATTTCAAGCGCATTACGTGCGGCGATTTCTTGCGAGGTGGTCAGATCATAGCGAGCTTGCGCTTCGTTGGTATCCACAATGGTGGATACGCCCACTTCAAAATTGCGCTTGGCTTGTTCGAGTTGTTTCAGAATGGCCTTTTTCTGCGCTTCGGCTACTTCGACATCAACCTGGGCGTCCAATACATCAAAATAGGCTTGCGCGACACGCAAGATCAAATCCTGTCCGGCCACGATGAATTGCGCATCGGCTCTGCTGACTTCGGTTTTTGATTGCTGGTAGATAACAATATTTTCCATCCGGAAGATGGGTTGTGTTGCGGACAGGACAACGCCACGTCCATGAATCGTGACTTCCTGCGGATTAATATTGCCTACACCGGTAAAAACGTTGTTGGCATCGACTTGCTGAATGGTGCGCGACCCCGATAGCGTGATGGTGGGTAAAAAGCCGGCCCTGCCCTGTATCAATTTTTCCTGCGCGGCCTGATAAGCGGCGCGAGCCGACCGGTATTGCGTATCCTGCGCTAAAGCTTCTTGATAAATGCTCATCAAATCGGCGGCTTGTAGCGTGGAGAGCGTTTGAATGCCGATAAAAGCAGCGAAAACGAATGGCAAGAATTTCATTTATTTTTCCGCTAGGGGTTCGGAGCTGACGAGATTTCAGCAATAAGTGGGCCGATGCGACTGGAAACACGCGCGATTTCTCTAATACTCAAAAGCTAAACCTTGCCGGTTGCAGTGCGTTGGCGAGAGGAGCTGTGCTGGTTTCAAACAACTGGGTTGTATTGAATTCGCCCGGCGCGATGCAAGTAATCAATAGCGCTTCCATCACCGGATCTTCTCCTACAATCGCAAATAGCCGCCCGCCCGGATTCAGGCTTTTCTGAAAAGTATCCGGTAAAACAGGTGTCGATGCCGTTAAAACAATCACATCATAGGGCTCATGGATGGGCCAACCCCGTGCAGCATCGCCTTGTTCAATCGTTACGTTGGCAATCCCGTGCGCTTTAAGATTATTTTCGGCCATTGTTTTGAGCTCAGGTATGATTTCAACACTGTAAACATGAGCGCCTTTTTCAGCCAGTAAAGCTGTCAGATATCCGCTGCCGCTACCGACTTCAAGGATTTTGTCTGTTTTTTTGATGTGAAGTTCCTGCAGGATGCGTGCTTCCATTTTGGGCGCAAGCATCACTTGACCGTAGCCCAAAGGAATTTCCATATCGACGAAAGCCATTGCGCGATTTGCGGGTAGAACAAATTCTTCGCGCCGTATTTTGTACAATAAATCCAGGACACTATCATCCAATACATTCCATGTGCGAATTTGCTGGGTAACCATATTTGATCGGGTTTGTTCAAGATTCATTTCTAGATCCGTATTCTCAAATTGATGTAAGACTTGCAATTATTTCACATTTCCATTAGCTTCACAGCATCAGCTAGGGGTCCGTTTTCAGAATTGCCTGATATTCGGTGAGATAGTCCCTTAATACCTGACGCGGATAATGCCGCCGTAGGGAAGCTGGGATTAATCCTCCCGCTCTTTATGGCATTTTAAGGAGCAACTATATGAGCATCACAGTTTTAAACCCCCAAAATTTTTCCAATACTACAGCCCAGGTCGATGAAGCAGCCGTAAAACCGCTGCCCAATTCCCGCAAAATTTATGTGCAAGGCTCGCGCGCGGATATTCAGGTGCCGATGCGTGAAATCAGGCAGAGCGATACTTCCGCCAGTATGGGCGCAGAGAAGAATCCTCCCCTATGGGTCTATGATACTTCCGGCCCCTATACCGATCCGGCGGTAAAGATTGATATTCGTTCAGGATTACCTGCATTGCGCGAACAATGGATCGCCGGGCGTAATGATACCGAAATATTATCCGGCCTTAATTCTGCTTACAGCCAGGAACGGCTGAAAGATCCCAAACTTGCGGACATGCGCTTTAATTTACAGCGCCAGCCGCGCCGCAGCAAGACGGGATTGAATGTAACACAAATGCATTATGCGCGCCGTGGCATCATCACGCCAGAGATGGAGTTTATTGCGATTCGTGAAAATCAGCGTGTTGAGGCATTCAATAGTCAAAATCATGATCTGTTAACGCGCCAGCATCCGGGACAGGATTTCGGCGCATCGCTGCCGAAAATGATCACTCCTGAGTTTGTCCGTGCCGAAGTGGCGCGGGGGCGCGCCATCATTCCAGCCAATATCAATCACCCCGAAGCCGAACCGATGATTATCGGGCGCAATTTTCTGGTGAAAATCAACGCCAATATCGGCAATTCCGCTTTGGGTTCGAGCATACAGGAAGAAGTCGAAAAAATGACCTGGGCAATCCGCTGGGGCGGCGACACGGTGATGGATCTTTCCACCGGCAAGAACATTCACGAAACGCGCGAATGGATCATCCGCAACAGCCCGGTGCCGATTGGCACCGTGCCGATTTATCAGGCATTGGAAAAAGTCGATGGCAAAGCGGAAGAACTCACCTGGGAAATTTTCCGTGATACGTTGATCGAACAAGCCGAGCAGGGTGTGGATTACTTTACCATCCATGCGGGCGTTCGCCTGGCTTATGTGCCCATGACCGCAAAACGCATGACGGGCATCGTGTCCCGTGGCGGCTCCATCATGGCGAAATGGTGCCTGGCGCATCATCAGGAAAGTTTCCTGTACACGCATTTTGAAGAGATTTGCGAAATCATGAAGGCTTATGATGTCAGTTTCTCACTGGGTGATGGGCTGCGTCCCGGTTCTATTCATGATGCCAATGATGAAGCGCAATTTGCCGAACTGAAAACCCTGGGTGAATTAACCCAGGTGGCCTGGAAGCATGATGTGCAGACCATGATCGAAGGGCCGGGCCATGTGCCGATGCACCTGATCAAGGAAAATATGGATTTGCAACTGAAGTATT
>CAKKRO010000091.1 GCA_919902625.1 Nitrosomonadaceae bacterium | reverse complement strand
GTCCATTGCTGCTGATTACATACTTCAACAGCATACCGCTGCAATGCCCGCACAATGGCGTAATATTCTCCGGCGGCTGCGCCATCAAAGGTGGCGATGATTTTATAGTCCAGCGATGAGGTATTGGCTTTTGCGAAGTGAACCGCCAAATCCTTTAATGAGCCGCCATAAATTTCCTGAAGCAATCCCTGCCGAATCCCTGCGCACATCATTTCAGGCACTTCCGTTGTACATTTCGCCTGATGTTTATAATCGATGCCAAAATCACTGATTGCGATAAAACCTTGTGAGAAATTCCTCGGATTGGCTGCCAGGAAATGGGCGATGGTATAAGTCCGGGGCATCGTGCCATTGGCTAAAGACAGCACAATATTCTCAAGGGTAATGCATTTGACCATTCCATAAGTGCTGTCCGAAAGCATGACATAGTCGCCCACTTTGCACGGAAACCAGGGTTCGTTTTCAGCATAAGGGCGGGAAACATAGTTAGCTAATTCCGCCAGCGTCAATCTCAACTCCAATTCCGGCAACACCGGATTAATCAGTTTGGTGTAGTAATTCAGACTTTCCACTTGCATGGGAATGCCATTATAGATAATGCATTCACCCTCCCTGACCGAGCCTGTATTGAGCAATATCCTTAATTCATTGACATAATTGGGAATAGAGCTCTTAAGTAACCAGACCATACTGAGCAGAAGCAATACGGTGATGCCAATCAGCACCTGATCATTACGTACACTCAGCACATAGAACACAGCCGCGATTGCCAGCGCTCCCATCAAGAAATGATAAAAGAGCGTAATAATGCGCTGATAATAGGTTCTTTTCTCTTCTTCTTTACGCTTGCTGATCCAGTTCAAAGACCTTAACAGCAACAACATGGAGAAGTAAACCGCCATAAAAGCGGCCAGCGCCATCAGCAGCGTAGCGCCACGCCCTGCCGCAAATTGTTGGATATGCTCACCGACAGAAATTTCCTTGGCTGTTTGAGATTTAATCATCTCATCCAGTTGTAACTGTGCGACTTCCAGAAGATGCCTGTTTTCTTCCCGTTGATCCTGCCATTTTTTATCGATGCGCTCAAATTCCACCAAGGCTTCCTTCTCAAGCCCTTGCCTGTTGATCACTGATATATGTTTAAGCACTTCATCAATATCACTCATTTGTGATTGATAGAAACTGATCTTTTTCTGCAGGCTGTCCAGCTTACGTTTATTCTCTGTCAACTGGCGCAGCTCGCTCATGATCGGCTGCACGATTTCCAGCAAATCCTTCTGCCAATCAAATTCCTTTTGCTCTGCTGCATCCCCTTTACTTAATTCCAGACCGGCGGTCAGTATCATCTCAAATGAGGATTCCTGTTCAACAATGGCATCACTTAACGCATTTAACTCCGCCTGAAGCCTAGTTTTTTCCTGCCCTGTTTTTGCTTTCATCAATAAGTGCAATTTGGCTTCGATTTCTTTCTTCTGCAGCTTGATGTTTTTGATAATGTCATTTAATTTGACGACAGCCAGTTCTTTTTGTAATTCCTGTTCATTGGCATGACTATTGGCCACAGGAATTGTCATACCGAGCAAAAGGATTACAAGCCAATGAATAACGAATTTAATTTTCATATCACCCTGAATAAACATCCTGATAGCAATCACCGGTCTATTGTTCTTTGTCGCTTTTACCAAAGAAATGTTCAACTTCCGCCAGCTCCCGCGTGCGTTTCATGGGAGGCAAGCTTTGCCATATTTGCTTGCCGTAGGCTTTGGTCGTCAGGCGTGGATCGCAAATCATCAAGACACCCCGGTCCGCTTCATCCCGGATCAAACGGCCAGCGCCTTGTTTCAAATTAATCACTGCACGGGGTAATTGGTACTCCATAAAGGCATTGCGCCCCTCGCTATTAATTTTTTCAATAC
Organism: Nitrosomonadaceae bacterium; assembly: GCA_919902625.1. Taxonomy (GTDB): domain Bacteria; phylum Pseudomonadota; class Gammaproteobacteria; order Burkholderiales; family Nitrosomonadaceae; genus Nitrosomonas. Next base: position 9,020 of record CAKKRO010000091.1, on the reverse strand, counting down.
GCGCTGAAAGCACCGGATCATCGGGAGGCGCAAAGGGAAGCTTGTCAATGATCACCAGTGACAATGCTTCGCCGCGCACATCCACGCCTTCCCAGAAAGATTGGCTGCCGATCAGGATGGCATTATCCAGCTCACGAAAACGCTCCAGCATGTAAGAACGTGAACCCTGCCCCTGAAGCAATAAGGGAAATTCAAATTGCTCCGCTGATTTCAATTGTTCATAAACACGTTGCATCGCACGCAAGCTGGTACACAAGAAAAAAGCGCGCCCCCGGCTGGCTCGTAACACTGGAAGCGCGGCCTGTACGACATGATCCGTATAAGTTTTATGATGCGGTTCAGGTAGGCCAACAGGCACATAAAGCAGCGCCTGTTCAGCAAAATTAAACGGGCTTTCCCAGCAAACTGTTTGCGCGGCAGTCAATCCCATTTCGTCATTGTAATGGGCAAAATTCTTTTTAACCGATAATGTGGCCGAGGTAAAAATCCAGGCGCGCGGCGATGACACCATTTGCCGCTGGAAAATTTCAGCGATCGACAAAGGTGTCGCATTCAGTTGTAACGCTTGGTTATAGACTTCAATCCAGCGCACATAGCCTTCCGTCTCAGCTTCATCACGCCAGCGTTTAATCAGATTCAAATGATTATTTGCACGCTGCCAGCAATTCTCCAAACCCTCAGATCGCTCAGCCTGACTTTCCAGCAGTTTTGTCAGTGAATTCAGATTCTCGAGTAGCTTATCCAGCGCATCGTTAAAATCTGTGTTTTGCGTTATTGCTGCCAACGATAAACGTGTGTTGTCTGCTGCGATGGTCAGGCGTAAATCGCGCGCTGCTTTTTCCATGGCCGCAATCGCATTGGGCAGCTCCATGAAATCTCCCGCAGCCTGAATCGCCTCCACTTTGGCATCGCGTGCGAGATCCAGCAACTGACTGGTGCTGATGGATTCACCAAAAAACAGGCTGGCTGTTTCCGGCAATTGATGAGCTTCGTCAAAAATGACCGTATTACAGGCAGGCAGAAGTTCTGATAGCCCTTCATCGCGCAGCATGACATCTGCAAAAAACAAGTGGTGATTAACCACCACCACATCGGCTGACAAAGCTTGCTTTCTCGCCTCCATCACAAAACATTTTTTGTAACTGGGGCATTCTGAACCCAGGCAGCTATCGCGTGTTGAAGTGACTTGCTGCCAGATTGCCGCATGCTCAGGAACCTCACTGAGTCCGCTCTTATCGCCATTTTTACTGGTATTGGCATAACGTTCTATTTGTTGCAGGTACTGGATTTCATCCCGATTGATAAAACTGAGGTGTGTGTCTTGCAAACTTCTTTCCAGATGATAATGGCAAATATAATTGGCGCGGCCTTTTAATAAAGCAACCGTTACCGGCACTTTAAGCGCCGCGCGCACATTAGGAATATCGCGTTTAAAAAGCTGATCCTGTAATGTTTTTGTTCCCGTGGAAATAATAACCTTACCACCCGCCAGTAAAGCAGGCACCAGATACGCCAGCGTCTTGCCCGTTCCCGTACCTGCTTCAGCAACCAGAATCTGATGCTTTGCAATGGTGTCAGCAATGGCTTGCGCCATCTCCAGTTGCTGAGAACGCATGCGGAATCCTGTAATATGGCGGGAAAGAACGCCATCAGATGAAAAGATTGAATCAATATCAAACATAAAATAAGGATACCGGCAGTTCAAACCAGCTTATACTTTGACTTCGCTTTTGCTGGTACTCACGCCTTCTGGAATTGATCAGGACAGGATATTTTGTATCGCATCATCATACGGGATGCAAATCTTCCGTGATTATACTGCTGTCGATGAATATGTTCGATCTTTAGCTGGACTAAATACCGATTCTCTTCACAGTAGCAATGTCTATATAGAAACCCGGTATGGCTGCTCATTCTTGAACATTTTAAGGAATCAGACCGGGTTTATTTTTCTTAGCGCAAACACTTCTTCGATAGATAACCTGCCAGGAGAAATAGTACAATGCCCTATTGACTTGAAATAATGGAAACAAGGATCAGCGCCTTTAGTATGAATTTGCAGTTTCCTATAACAATAACCTCATAATGAATATATCAATCAGCCAAAAAATACGGAATATATTCATTCTGGCTTTGTTGCTCATGGTACCGTTGACCGGATTGGGTGATGAATTACCTGTCAAGCCGCAAGGTGAGCAAAAACCAGTGATCAAACCGCAAAAGAAACCGGTATTGATCGAGGCTGATCGCATTACGGGTTATTACAAGCAGGAAATAGAAGCGACTGGTAATGCCGAGTTACACCATGGCGACAACATACTCACTGCTGACCACATGAAATATTTTCAAGTGACTGAAGATGCAGAAGTTAAGGGAGACGCCCGCTTGGACAGGCCTAAGGATATTTTGCAGGGAAAGGATCTGCACATCAATCTACAAACCGAAGAAGGCCGTCTATCAGAACCACGTTATTATATGAAAGAAGGAAAAGGACGCGGTGCCGGCGATCTCTTGTTATTTGAAGGCAAAAATAACTATCGATTGAAAGAAGCCAATTACACCACTTGCCCTGAAGGTAACCATGACTGGTATATACGCGCAAAAGAACTGGAAGTTGATAACAAAAAAGAAGTAGGCACAGCGCGTCATGTCAGTATTATGTTTAAAGACACTCCGATATTGTATTCACCCTGGATCGACTTTTCATTCAGCGGAAAACGCAAAACCGGCTTGCTGACACCTCTCCTAGGCTATAACGTAAAAACCGGATTTGATGTTGCCCTTCCGGTTTATTTTAATATTGCGCCCAATATCGATGCCACCATCGCGCCACGAATTATGACCATGCGTGGTTTCATGCTGAGTAACGAGTTACGGTATATGGGCAATAAAATGAACGGCAACTTGCTGTTTGATATTCTGCCCAACGATATCAATACCAATCAAACCCGCTGGGGTATTTTGTACCAACATTCACAGAATATTGGTAGAGGATGGCAAGGTTTTCTTAACTACAATCAAGTCTCTGATGACCGCTATTTCCGCGAACTGACCCCCAATCTTGCGCAAACCAGTTTGACCAATCTGTCGCAGCAAGGCGGCGTCACTTATAACGGCAGATTGGGTGCAGGAGGTTCATTAAGCCTTACCGGATTCGCCTCACGTTTTCAAACCATCCAGGATCCACTGGCATTATTTATTTCCCCTTATGAACGACTGCCCCATTTCTCCATGAATGCCATTAAGCAGAATGTGGGGAAAATGGATTTTGAGCTTAACAGCAGTTGGACAAATTTTTATCACCCTTCCCTCGTTGATGGAAAACGCATGGTGTTTTATCCCAGCGTCAGCGTTCCATTACGCAATGAATATGGCTATATCACGCCCAAGTTCGGATTGCATTACACGCAATATAATTTGTCTGCGCCGGTAGAGAATAAAGGGGAAAACATAGACCGTACTGTCCCGATTTTCAGCCTGGACAGCGGTATCGCATTTGATCGTCAGACAGAATTAAGCGGCAGAAAATTTATCCACACTCTGGAACCGCGTCTGTTTTATGTCTATGCGCCATACCGAAACCAAAGTTTCTTGCCCAATTTCGATTCCGCCGTCAATGACTTCAGTTTTGCACAAATGCTGACCGAAAATAAATTCGCTGGCAGTGACCGGATTAATGATGCCAACCGGGTTACGGTCGCACTGACCTCGCGTTTTGTAGAACAAGAGACAGGTATTGAACGTTTGCGGCTGGCCATAGGACAACAATACAACATTACCGATCCCAGAGTACTGCTGCTTCCTCCTCAGGTTACCAGCGGAAAATCCGACTTCGTTGCAGCCATATCGGGCCGTTTGACACCGCACATCAGCACGGATACTAACATCCAGATGGATGAATCCAGATTGTGGACAGAGAAACTTCGTACAGGTATCAGCTACCAGCCGGATACGGGGAAGGTGCTGAATCTTGGTTATCGTTACTCGCGTGATGTTTTGGAACAAGTCGATAGCTCAGTTCAATGGCCCATCGCTGGAAATTGGCATGGCGTTGCCCGTGCCAATTATTCGCTTAAAGATGATAAATTCCTGGCAGGATTGGCAGGTTTTGAATATCACACGTGTTGCTGGGCCCTGCGCGTTGTAATGCAACGGTTTACAACGGCAACGCACACGACAACCACGGCATTTTTTGTGCAGTTGGAATTAAAGGGATTAATGGGTCTGGGTAACAACCCGCTGCAGGCATTACAACAAAGCATTCCGGGATATACCAGCATTCATTAGCAGTTGACCTGCTTCATATGGCATTCATTGAAAATCATTATTCTATGCATAAAAGAAACTATCCCTGCATTCTCTTACTGCTCCTTGTATTAATCTCAACCCATATCACAGCCCAAGAAACGGAATTTATTCCGGCCGCCAAAGCGATAGACCATATCGTAGCCGTTGTCAATGAAGATGTGATCACCCGGCAGGAACTTGATGAGGCTATCAAAATGGCCATTGAGCGATTGCAATTACAAGGCATCCAACTGCCTGATCAACATACCCTGGAAAGCCAGGTATTGGAATCCATTGTATCCAAACGGATTCAATTACAGCATGCACAGGAAGTCGGCCTATCCGTCAGCGAAAGTGAGATTGATGAAACCGTTCACCGTATTGCGGAACAAAATAATTTATCCTTGCAAGAATTTTTTTCTGTACTTGAGAAGGATGGGATCAGTTTTAACAAGTTTCGAGAGGAAATCCGTGATGAAATGATCTTGGCACGGCTCAAGGAACGGGAGATTAAACAACAGGTTAATGTCACCGAAGGAGAAGTTGATAATTTACTCCGCACCCAGGAAACATCGGCCGTGGGCAATGATGAATATCGCCTCGCTCATATCCTGGTACTGGTATCAGAAGACATGAATTCCAATCAGATCCAGCAACGAAGTCAGCGGGCTGATATGGCGCTGGCAAAGTTGAAAGAAGGTGTGGAATTTGCTCAAGTCGCCGCTGAATTTTCGGATGCCGCCGATGCCACAAAGGGCGGGATCATCGAATGGCGCCCTATTGCCCAAATGGGGCCGGCATTTGCTGAAATGCTATCCTCACTTCAGCCCGGAGAATTGACACCCATCGTACAAAGCCCATCCGGGTTTCATATTTTCAAACTACTGGGTAGACGTGTCCAGGAAGTGCAAACCGTTGTCATTGACCAGACGCATGCTCGCCATATATTGATTAAAATTAATGAATTGACTTCTGTGAACGATGCCAAACTTAAAATTGAACAGCTTAAAAAACGGCTGGATCATGGAGAAAATTTTGAAGAGATCGCCAGACTCTATTCTGAGGATACCAGCGCTTCATCAGGGGGAGATCTGGGCTGGCTTTCACCGGGCGATACCGTACCTGATTTTGAGCGCACCATGAACGCGCTATTGCCGGGTCAAATCAGCGAGCCGGTACAATCTCAGTTTGGATGGCATATCATCCAGGTACTCGAACACCGCTCACAGGATATCAGCCTGGACCGGCACAGACAGACCGCCCGTCAGGAAATACGGGATCGGAAGGCGGATGTTGTTATCCAGGAATGGCTGCGGCAATTACGGGATCAGGCCTATATTGAGCTCCGGCTGGATGATGATCATGAGCATTAATTTTATTCCCACACTGGCACTGACCGCCGGTGAACCTGCCGGCATTGGTCCTGACCTGTGCGTGCAAGTCGCCCAGCATGCTTTGGCCTGCAATCTGGTGGTTATCGCTGACCGTGAATTGTTACTGGCTCGCGCTCATCAACTGCAACTCCCCTTGAAACTCATTGATGCCGCCTCAACCGCTCCCAGTCAACACAAGGCAGGCTGCTTGCAGGTTCTGCATATCCCATTAACGGAACCAGCCGTCCCCGGAACACTTAACCCGGCAAATGCCCATTACATCCTGGCAACCCTTCAATATGCGGTAGAAGCCTGTAAAACAGGTCGATTTGATGGCATGGTTACCGCACCGGTGCATAAAGGCGTGATCAATGATGCAGGCATTCCTTTTACCGGACATACAGAATATCTGTCACAACTGACCCATAGCCCCGTCGTCATGATGCTGGCAGGCGGAAACATGCGCGTCACGCTGGCCACTACCCATTTACCCCTCAAGGAGGTTGCTGCCGCCATTACAGCGGACAGAATCGAAAGTAAATTACGTATTATTCAGCGTGACTTGATCACACGTTTCATGCTTGATAAACCGCGCATTGCCGTCGCGGGACTTAATCCGCATGCCGGTGAATCCGGTCATTTGGGGCGTGAAGAAATTGATATCATCATTCCTGTGCTCAACAAACTAAGAACGGAGGGAATGCATTTGATCGGCCCTATCCCAGCGGATACCTTGTTTAATCCTGCACAACTTCAACAATATGACTGCATTTTCACCATGTACCATGATCAGGGACTACCGGTACTGAAACATGCCAGTTTTGGAGGGGGTGTTAATATCACATTAGGATTACCCATTATCCGCACCTCGGTCGATCATGGCACTGCGCTGGAATTGGCTGCTACAGGACGTGCGCACACAGGCAGCCTGCTGGCGGCTATTGAAATGGCCATGCAGCTTGCCAGAAACCAAGCGTTACTTCTCCGCCATGCACCATAATCCGCGCAAACGTTTTGGCCAGAACTTCCTGATTGATCAGCAGGTCATCGCTCATATCATCGATGCGATTTACCCGCAAAAGAATGATCGGATCATTGAAATTGGACCAGGCCTCGGCGCATTAACAAGACCTCTGCTACAAGTGGTTGATCACCTGGATGTTGTGGAATTGGACCGCGATATTGTCGATAAGCTGGATAAAGAGTTCCCCAAAGAAAAATTAACTATCCACTCAGCCGATGCACTGAAATTCGATTTTTCTGTTTTAGGAAGCGGACTGCGCATTATCGGCAATTTGCCTTACAATATTTCAACGCCTTTATTGTTTCATCTGAGTCAATTCTCTGAGCAGATTCTGGATATGCATTTCATGCTGCAAAAAGAAGTTGTGGAACGCATGGTGGGAATGCCTTCAACATCGGATTACGGGCGTCTTTCGATTATGTTGCAATATCGTTTTGATATGGAATATGTTTTTAGTGTTCCGGCAGAATCTTTCCGTCCCGTACCCAAGGTTGAATCGGCTATCGTCCGCATGATTCCACGCCATAAAGCATCTATGAATGCGAAAGATGAAGCATTATTCTCACAAATTGTTTCAGCCGCATTTTCACAACGCCGCAAAACATTGCGCAATACGCTGAACCATCATTTAAAACCTGATGATTTTGCATCCCTTGGCATTGATCCTGGACTGCGAGCCGAGAATTTATCAGTGGCACAATTTGTAGCCATTACGAATTATTTAGCACCAATATCCGATAACATGACTACTTAACAACATCAGACACCGCAATCCATGCTAAAGAATGTTTAAAAACAAGTATTAAGGTCTAATCTAAGTAAACACCAAACTATCTGAGAACTCGCCACAAGCAATCTTTTCAAGATATTTTCTGGCCCTTTCACTCACGCCCGCCCCATGTTGCAGATAGGATTGCGCCGCCAGTTTGGGTGAATAATCACTGGTTACATACCCTTGGATTTTAATCTTTTCTATGGTTAACGGAGTCACGGTCAGTTTTCCCTTACCTAACTTAATGACAAGTAATTTCTTACCGCTCGTTGCAACAACTATTGCAGTATTACGATGCTGATTGATGATTACGGTGGGTTGCACAGTTGTAGTATTGTTAGATGACTCAGGCACAAGATAACGGATTGCATACGATACCACCGTTCTCTCGCCACTTGCTGAAATTTCTTCCATTCAGACCGGGTCGAACCCGAGCTAACAGTTGACAATCCACAAGCCCTTCGATAGTCTCCTCGCACGGATTAAACTTTGTATTTTTACGCACTCGCCATGCTCTGATAAAACTGAAGAAAACTTTGGCAAGATGCAGAACCATCACCTCATGTCTTCGTTTCTCAGTCAATCTAAGTTTTGTGTGACTGGTTAATACATATTTTTTTCAACTATCTCAATAAGTCATATTAAAAAGGAGAAAATTATGCCATTGAAAGGATCTCAAACTGAAGGAAACCTGAAAGCCGCTTTTGCAGGCGAATCTCAAGCTAATCGTCGTTATTTGTATTTTGCAGCCAAAGCCGACGTGGAAGGACAAAATGATGTGGCCGCCGTATTCCGCTCTACAGCTGAAGGAGAAACCGGTCATGCCCATGGTCACCTGGAATATCTGGAAACCTGCGGCGATCCAGCAACGGGCATGCCTTTCGGTGCTTCCCGCGACAACCTGAAAACAGCCATAGCCGGTGAAACACACGAATATACCGACATGTATCCGGGTATGGCAAAAACAGCGCGCGATGAAGGGTTTGATGAAATCGCTGACTGGTTTGAAACACTGGCCAAAGCCGAGCGTTCACACGCCAATCGCTTTCAGCGCGCACTGGATAGTTTGGTCGAGTAATTCGTTTCAATATCAGTATATTTGTTGTTTGAAATGACTGGGGTTTGCCAATATTTTTCCTTGGTTAAACCCCATCACTTTTTGATCCTGATCATTTTCTATCACCTGAAACACATTTATGTCTACTCGTGAAGGCAGCTTAGAGGCACCGAAACGCCATCCCATTGACTGGAAGAACATTGATTTTTATAGCGAAACCAGTTTGATGAACGAAATGGAGCGTGTCTATGACATTTGTCATGGATGCCGCCGGTGCGTCAATCTATGTACAGCTTTTCCACGTTTGTTTGATCTGATTGATGAAAGTTCGACCGGTGAATTGGATGGCGTTGATAAAAACCAGTTCTGGGAGGTAGTGGATCGTTGCTATCTTTGCGACATGTGTTTCATGACCAAGTGCCCTTATGTGCCTCCCCATGAATGGAATATTGATTTTCCGCATCTGATGTTACGCGCCAAAGCAGTCAAATATAAAAGCAAAGGCGC
>CAKKRO010000090.1 GCA_919902625.1 Nitrosomonadaceae bacterium | reverse complement strand
CCGGTTTGCTGTATGGAACCGGAATGCGTTTGCTGGAAGGGCTGCGCTTGCGTGTGAAGGATATTGAATTTGAGCGGCGTGAAATCATGATACGCGCAGGTAAAGGCAATAAGGACCGAGTGACCATGCTGCCGGAGAATTTGTTGTTGCATTTGCAGGATCAACTGGTCAAGGCCAAGCGGTTGCATGATAAGGATTTAAGTGAAGGGTTTGGCGCGGTTTATTTACCCGATGCTTTGGAGCGCAAATATCCCCATGCCAATAAATCCTGGGGATGGCAATATGTTTTTCCTTCGCCGGTCCGTTCGATTGATCCGCGCAGCGGCGTGACGCGCCGCCATCATGTGTACGAGCAGTCTGTGCAAAAAGCCGTGCGCATTGCGGCGCAACGTGCGCAAATCAACAAACCGGTTTCGCCGCACGTATTGCGCCATTCTTTTGCGACACATTTGTTGCAGAATGGGTACGATATCCGCACGGTACAGGAGTTACTGGGCCATAGTGATGTTTCAACCACGATGATTTACACCCATGTGTTAAATAAGGGCGGCAAGGCGGTTGTAAGCCCGCTGGATAATCTGTAATCTGTCAACGATGCATAAAATCTGCCGTAAAAAGAATGCTGGTTAGTTGATTGAAGTCATTGAAAAATATAATTTTCTATAGGAATCCAGAATGAAAAGAAAACAGATATTGAGCGTGGTTGCTTTCCTGGTAATGCTGCCGCTGTTATCCGGTTGCTGGACTTTGGTGGCGGCCGGCGCGGGTGCTTATGGCGGGTATAAAATGAAAGAGAACGGTTATACCTTGCAGAACCCGATTACCAAAGAAAAGAGCAAGAAATCGAGCAAGTAGGATTTTCAGCGGCTGGGTTGGCGGCGAAGGTTATTTCGCCTTGCCTTTGGAATCTTCCGGGGCTTCCTTGTTGCGGAAGCTTTCGTAAATCATCAGCGCTGCGCCGATGAAGATGGCGGAATCGGCGATATTGAAGGCCGGCCAGTGATAGGCGCCAACATAGAAATCCAGGAAATCGACCACATGCCCCAGTGTGATGCGGTCGTATAAATTACCGAGCGCGCCGCCCAGAATCAAACTCAGTGACAGGCAAAATAATGGCTCGTGCTGGTATTTGTTCAGCAGATAAATGATCAGCAGCGCGGCGCCGCCCGCGATGCCGCTCAGGAGCCAGCGCTGCCAGCCGGATTCCTCGCTTAGAAAGCTGAAGGCCGCACCGGCGTTGTAGGTCAGCACCAGGTTAAAAAAGCCGGTGAGCGGGATGCTCTGACCAAATTCCAACGCAGATTCCACCCAGTATTTAGTGGCGAGATCTGATACCAGTACGATCAAGGCGATGCTCAGGCTGATGTGCAGCTTCATAGTGCGGGGTTTCCGGTAAAT
>CAKKRO010000089.1:4448-14521 GCA_919902625.1 Nitrosomonadaceae bacterium | reverse complement strand
CCGCCGATCAATGCGGTGATATAAGTGACAATTCCCTCGCCCTCGACATCAAACGCAGTTGCTTTGACCGACGCTTTTTGTCCGACTCTGACCACATTCAGATCTTTCGGATATACCGTGACGGCCGTCCACACCGTCGACATATCGGCTACGGTAAAAATGGTCACATCGTCTCTGAGTGCCGCGCCCAAGGCAACAGCTCTGGCAATGATGAGTCCGGAAATGGGCGCATGGATTTCGTAACGTGTCAGATCTTTTGCTTGTAATCTTGAGTCTGGTTGTACACCTAATGCACGCAGCTTTTCCGCAGCCAAATCGGAGGCGATCTTAGCCTCGTTCAATACCAATTGCGCAGCCAGATAATCCTGCTTGGCGGAGATCTTTTCCTCCCATAATAGCTTCTCCCGGTCATGGACAATTTGCGCCAGCCCCAGCCGTCGCTGAGCGGCCAGAAACTGACTGTGCAAATCCGCCAGCATTTGGCTTTCGATAACCGCCAGCACATCCCCTTTCTGCACAATTTGCCCAGGCTCGTAGTTCACCACGACAACCACACCCGGCAAGCGCGGCACCACTTGCACGATCCTATCGGGGTTAAACACGATCTCGCCCGGTAGCTTGAGTGTGGATTTTATGGCTGCTGGCCCGGCAGTTTGTATCTTAACGCCGATCGTCTTCAGCATTTCATCCGTCATTTCCAGCCGCGCTTCGATCTGTCTATGCCCCCAACGAAACGTTTGACCATTGCGTTCAGCGGCAATTGCCAAGTCAAAAGAATGCGGTTCTTCAACAACTTGATCGCCCAACAAGTAATCGGCCTCGGACGTAAACCTGAAAAGCTGTACCGGTGCCCCCAGCCGGGCCAATGTGATATCGATTTTTGCGGCAGCCGGAGGAAGCGGCTTGCCGTTTTCATAGAGATAAATCCGGAATTGCGGCGGCACGCCTTTTTCAAAGATAGTCAGTTCCACGCCGAAGCCATTATCAGTAAACAACTTGCCGCCCCTTGGTCCAATACCCGGTTGATTTTCCCCCGGTTTTTCATTGGCATCAGCATTCACCGCTTCCGCTGTAACCGCAGAAGGTTTATCCAGCGTCAGAATCAACCCGCCCAGTACCATCCCGATAGCAATCACGATCAGGATTGGCATTAATCGTGCTTTGTTCATAATTTAGTCCTTAACCTTTTTCCCGCCACTATGGCTGGCGTATGTTGACTTCATGATTAGGCTTGATGCTATCGATAGGCGCTGCAATCAGGCGTTCAATGTCATTCACAAGACGCTGATAGTTGGCAAGTGCACGCACATAGAGGAGCTGGTTCTGAAATAGAATGCGCTGCGCATCCAGCAACTCCAGCAAGCCAAATCTTCCCAGTTCGTAACCTCTGCGGGTAACATCAAAAGCACTCTTGGCACCAGGCAATATCTCATCACGCAATATGTTAATTTCATTCCATACCGCTGACATCGTTTCATAAGACTGTGCAAGCTCTGTTTTGAGCCGTAATTCAGTGGCCACCTGTTCATCAGCGGCTTTATCCATCCGTTGATAGGCTTCTTTGATATTGCCTTGATTACGATCGAATAACGGCAATGGCACCATCAAACCCGCCACAGCCGTATTACCACCCAACATTGCATGATGCACCACGCCTGCATTCAGAGTCAGGTTAGGTATGCGGCGCGTTTGTTCAACCTCCAGCAAAGCCTTACGATGTTCGATATTCTTCATGGCCCGAAGCGCCACCGGATTCCCTAAAACACGCTCTTCCAGTTTTTGAAAATGGGGAGGCGCAATCAACACTTCAAGATTTCCCAAAGCTTTATTAAACTGCGGAGAAGAACTATCCCACAACAACGCCAGCCGCTTGCGCGCAGCGATTAAATCCCGCCGGGCTTGCTCCAGTTCAATGCGCGTAGTCGACAGACCTACATTAGCTCTGGTTTCCTCAATAGGCGGCACCTTACCCGCCTGTACACGCTTGGTTACAGTATCAACCACGTTCTGTGCAAGCTGTCTGGTTTCCTCAGCCAATCTGAGCCGTTCCTGGCCCGCCAAGACTTCAGTAAACACATTGGCGACCCTGGCAATAATTTCCACTCGTCTGCTTTCGTAATCTTTAGCAGCCAACTCTTCACCCAATAAAGCGGCACTGACCCGAGCCGCACGTTTTCCGCCCAGTTCGATCAACTGGCTTACTCGAATAGTCGTCAACTGTTGTACTATTTCTTTAGATACTGATTCAGACGAATTGATGTCACCCTGAAGCTTTTGTACGTTTCCTGGATTCTCAACATTCACAAGCAATTCCGGGTTTCTGAGTAATCCAGCTTGCAGTGTTGCCCCTTCCAATGCGCGCATTTCCTTGGAGAAAGCTGCCAATTCAGGATTGTGGAGTAATGCAAGATTAACTGCATCACGCAAAGTAAGATCATTTCCCGTTTCACCCGCTACCGAACCAGTTAAATAGCCTTTCCCATTAGACGAAGTACTAAAAGAATCCGTACCGGCCTTTATCGGAGAGATAAAACTCAGTAACAAGACAAAAACTAACAATATGATTCGTAATTTTGACGATACCCAATCGCATAGCGTCATGGACAGATCGTTCAATTTCATAGAATTCCTCCGCGTGAACTTAAGCCTATACAAAACAGATCACACGAAAAACCTGCGATGACCCGTTTTAGCGATGTTATGGTCCAAAGAAAAGTCCACAAACAACGCGGTTTTAAAACCTAGCTTAAGAGATGCTTCGAGGAGGACGTAGGGGTAAATCCGGGATTGTTTCAGGAATTATTGCAGAAATAAATACGGTCAGAACTTCTGTCGCTATCTGATCAGGTATCAGCGGCAAGGAATTAAAGAAAAACGGTTGATATTGCCCTGCAGAATGCAAGCACAAATGCGTTGCCGCATCAAGATCAACACCATCCCAAGATGCATTGTTTCGATGCATTTCCAGATGTGTCGCAGGATCAGCAGACAGCGCCTGACGGATATGATCCAACTCATGAGCAAATACTTCTCCCTTGAAAGACAAACTCAGTCCATTCGTCAGTATGCTGACAATCAGCATAAAGATAACAGAATAAGCGGGGTATTTCTTCATAGAATCCGAATTTTATGATCAGTGAAAATTTCACTCGGATATAATGATTTCACATTATCCATATATTTGCAATTTAGAAGCTTTTGTAAAAATTCCGACTTCAGATAACCGTCACTCCTTCATGCGCCAGCATATCGATCAAAGCAATCAATGGCAATCCAATCAGTGCATTAGGATCATCCCCTGTCATACGTTCAATGAGCGCAATACCTAATCCTTCAGATTTTGCACTCCCTGCGCAGTGATAAGGCTGCTCCTTAAACAAATAATTTTCAATCTGTTCATCATTGAATGACCGAAATTTCACATAATAAGGAATGACACGCATTTGCAATTGATCGGTAGAACTGTTCAGGAGGCATAAAGCCGTGTAAAAAACAACTTCTTTACCTCGCACCAGTCGTAGCTGCTCAGTTGCATTGGCATGATTCAGTGGCTTATCAAGACGATAATCTCCTAGCACTGCCACTTGATCAGAGCCTATAATAAGCGCTTGTGGATAAATTCCGGCGACTGCACGCGCTTTTGCCTCGGCCAAACGTGAAGCGGTATCCTCCGGTAATTCATTTAACAAAGGTGTTTCATTAATTTGAGGGCTGATTGCTTCAAATGGAATTTGCAAACGCTGAAGCAATTCCTTGCGATAAATCGAGCCAGATCCCAAAATAATTTTTTGAGCCGTAACAGGTTGTGTTTTCAAAATTTCCTTCTGCATTTTTTGACACCTAAAGGTAAAAAATATAACATGCGCGCCTTATGTCTGTACGATTTGTGATAGACTCTCTTGATTTTGTACGTAATGCGGGCATACATCATGGTAAAATCCCGCCGGTTGAGCTTTTGCGTCTGTATGACTTTCTGTTTGATAGCGAAGGCGAACTGATTTATCAAGTCTGCGGCCGGTTTGATCAGGATGGCAAGCCCGGTCTATACTTGGAAATTAGCGGCAGATTGCATCTTCGTTGCCAGCGTTGCCTTGATAAATTAACGCGTACCATCAATCTTCAGACATTTTTGTTACTGGTTGAAAAAGAAGCGGAACTTGATCTGGTCGATGAAGACGATACGGTTGATGCCATTTTAGCAACATCTGAGTTGGATGTGCTGGATTTAATTGAAGACGAAATAATTCTCAGTTTGTCCATTTCATCATGTCACCCGGAGGGTGAATGCAGCATGCATAACCTGGCATCAAATGAAGATAATTTAATCGGCAAAACACAAGCAACACACCCATTTGCAGCATTGGCAGCATTAAAAAACAAGAATTGAACTCAAGGAGTTAATTGCATGGCAGTCCAACAAAATAAAAAATCCCCTTCGAAACGTGGCATGCACCGCTCGCATGATTTTCTGACTAATCCGCCTTTGGCCATAGAATCAAGCACCGGGGAAGTGCATTTACGTCACCATATTAGCCCTAATGGATACTATCGTGGCAAGAAGGTTGTTAAAACCAAAAACGATTAAAAATAATATCTATTGCTACTAGCTACACTAAAAGCGCATATATAGTTTCTCCCAGCCATAAGAGCACCGAAATTGGATATTACTGTAGCAATAGATTGTATGGGTGGCGATCATGGCCCTCATATAACAGTTCCATCTGCAGTTGATTATCTGCGCCGTGACACTGAAGCCAATGTCATTATGGTCGGCATTCCTGATGCTATCGAAGCAGAATTACGGGCAGCAAATTCTGAATTAGGTCCCAGAATTCGATTACATCCAGCCAGTGAAGTCGTCGGTATGGATGAATCCCCTGCGCTGGCTTTGCGTGGTAAAAAAGACTCTTCGATGCGTGTCGCCATTAATCTCGTTAAAACGGGTGAAGCACAAGCCTGTATCAGTGCAGGCAATACAGGCGCATTACTGGCGACTTCCCGTTTCGTACTAAAAACAATCCCCGGCGTGGATCGCCCGGCTCTCGCTGTTATATTGCCCACCATTACCGGTCACACTTATATATTGGATCTGGGTGCCAACGTAGATTGCACCGCAGAGCACTTACTTCAGTTTGGAGTCATGGGCGCTTCCTTGGTATCCTCAGTTGAAAATAAATTATCTCCCAGCGTTGGATTGCTCAACGTTGGCGAAGAAGAAATCAAAGGAAATGAAATCGTTAAACAAGCGGCTGAATTATTACGTCATAGCGGGCTTAATTTTTATGGTAATGTCGAGGGTAACGATATTTACAAAGGGACCACCGATATCGTAGTTTGTGATGGTTTTGTGGGTAACATCACGTTAAAAACCTCAGAAGGTCTGGCACAAATGTTGGCAACCTACTTACGCGAGGAGTTCAAGCGTAATTTACTGACCAAACTGGCTGGCGTGATTGCGATGCCGGTTATAAACTCCTTTAAACGCCGCGTGGATCATCGCCAATACAACGGCGCCAGCTTATTGGGCTTACGTGGTATCGTCATTAAAAGCCACGGTTCCGCTGATAAGTATGCTTTTGGTTTTGCCATTAAACGCGCGGCTGATGAAGTGCGTGGCGGAATGTTGCGGCGTATCAGTGAGCGGGTAGCAGAGCTTTCCCATCATTCTCAAACTTCTCCAGAGAAAACAACAAAATAATGTATTCAAGAATCATCGGAACAGGTAGCTATTTACCAGAAAAGATACTCACTAACCATGATCTGGAAAGCATGGTGGATACCAGTGATGAATGGATACGAACGCGAACGGGCATCACTCAGCGGCATATTGCGCGGGATGATCAGGTCGCCAGTGATCTGGCATTATACGCCAGCCAGAATGCCATGAAAGCGGCCGGTGTCACCAATAAAGACATTGATCTCATCATTGTTGCCACCACCACGCCTGATATGATTTTCCCAAGTACGGCTTGTATTCTGCAAAACAAACTCGGTATCGAAAATTGTCCCGCATTTGACGTGCAGGCAGTCTGTAGCGGTTTTGTGTATGCCCTGGCTACCGCTGATATGTTTGTTAGTTCAGGCAAATGTCGCAATGCCTTGGTAGTCGGTAGCGAAATCTACTCAAAAATACTCGATTGGAACGACCGCAGTACTTGTGTATTGTTTGGTGACGGCGCGGGGGCAGTCATACTTTCTCAAAGCGATCAGCCAGGTATTTTGTCTACTCATCTTCATGCCAGTGGCAGTTATAGTAATATTTTGTCCGTGCCCGGAAGTATCAGTGGAGGAAAAGTACAAGGCACCCCCTACATCAATATGGAAGGCACTACCGTTTTTAAATTTGCTGTCAAAGTGCTGGAAGAAGTCGTACAAGAAGCCGTAACTGAAAATAACCTGCAAACTGCGGACATTGATTGGTTGATTCCTCATCAGGCGAATATACGCATCATACAATCCACCGCAAAGAAACTGGGAATACCGATGGATAAAGTGGTCGTTGCGGTCGATAAACATGGCAACACATCTGCAGCCTCTATCCCGCTTGCTTTGGATATCGCGGTGCGTGATGGACGTATCCAACCGGGTCAACTGGTTTTACTGGAAGGCGTTGGAGGCGGTTTTACATGGGGGGCGGTTTTGCTGCGCTGGTAATTTATGAAATTTGCATTTGTATTTCCAGGTCAAGGGTCACAATCCGTTGGAATGATGAATGGGTACACCGATTTACCCATCGTCGAAGAAACCTTCAAAGAAGCATCCGATACTCTTAAGCAGGACTTCTGGTCAATGGTTAATTCCGGGCCTGCTGATGATCTCAACCTCACGATCAACACCCAGCCACTCATGTTAATAGCAGGTATCGCTGTGTATCGTGCATGGTCTGGTTTATCCGGTGCAAAACCGGCATTCTTGGC
This sequence comes from Nitrosomonadaceae bacterium, assembly GCA_919902625.1. Lineage (GTDB taxonomy): Bacteria > Pseudomonadota > Gammaproteobacteria > Burkholderiales > Nitrosomonadaceae > Nitrosomonas. The sequence continues at coordinate 7,604 of CAKKRO010000089.1, read as the reverse complement.
TGGACATAGCCTGGGTGAATACACTGCACTAGTCGCTGCAGAAGTATTAAGTTTTGCTGATGCCTTGGCACTTGTACGCTTCCGTGCGCAAGCCATGCAACATGCTGTGCCGGAAGGTATTGGTGGGATGGCTGCGATCTTAGGGCTGGATGATGCAATCATTCAAACAGTATGTCATGAAGTAACGGAGCGTGGTAATGGGGAATTGCTTGAGCCGGCTAACTTCAACTCGCCGGGTCAGGTAGTCATTGCGGGACATAAGAATGCGATCTTGCAAGGTATCGAAATGGCCAAATCCAAGGGGGCAAAACGTGCCATCATGTTACCCATGAGCATCCCTTCGCATTGTTCATTGATGAAACCTGCCGCCGAAAGTATGCGGCAACAACTGGAACACGTACAACTGCAATCACCCAGAATCCCAATTTTGCATAATGTCGATGTAAAACCACATTCTGATACAACGTCCATTAAGGAAATTCTGGTTCAACAACTTGTTAGTCCCATACAGTGGGTAGATACTATCCGAGCCTTTGCCACTGCCGGTATAACCCATGTAGTCGAATGCGGACCGGGAAAAATATTGGCCGGACTTAACAAACGCATAGATCAAAACTTACAGCAGCTATCACTGACTGATAGTGAAGCAATCAAACAAGCTGTTAATAGTTTAAGATGATAATAAGCATTTGCTACTCACAGTCATGGCTCTATTCACGGAGATATGATTTTGGAAAATAAAATAACTTTAGTTACAGGCGCCAGCCGCGGTATTGGACAAGCAATCGCACTTAAATTAGGTCAGCAGGGCGCGGTTGTGATTGGTACAGCAACTACTGAAAGTGGCGCCCATACAATTAATCAATATTTGGAAAAAGCAGGTATCAAAGGCGCGGGGCTCGCTTTGAATGTGAATGATACTGAGCAAATTAATAACACGATTCAAATCATTCGAGAAAAATTTGGTGAAATCGAGATATTAGTTAATAACGCCGGAATTACACGCGATAACTTGCTAATCCGCATGAAAGATGAGGAATGGGACGAAATTATAGAAACTGATCTAAAATCAGTATTCCGTTTAAGCCGCGCCGTTCTTCGTGCCATGATGAAAGCCCGATACGGGCGTATTATCAATATTTCTTCGGTTGTCGGCTCAATGGGGAACACGGGGCAAACAAACTATGCCGCCGCCAAAGCAGGCCTGTTTGGTTTTAGTAAGTCATTAGCACGTGAGGTGGGCAGTCGCAATATTACTGTGAATTGCGTTGCCCCAGGTTTTATTGATACTGACATGACCCGTTCACTGGCCAATGAACATCAGCAAAATTTGATTCAGCACGTTCCTTTAGGAAGATTAGGACGTCCTGAAGAAGTCGCCTCCGCAGTGGCATTCCTGGCTTCATCCGCTGCAGGCTATATTACAGGTATCACATTGCATGTTAATGGTGGAATGTATATGGACTAATATCATAACCAAACTAAACGATAGCAAATATTATTTTTAATGGTGTATTGCTTAATTAAAAAAGCATAAAATAATCAAAACCTCGTGATCTGTCGTTATGTTTCAGTTTTGCTAGCATTAAAAATTTGTTAGAATAGCAAGAGTTTTTCTTACCTGAGAAGGAAGCACCTAGATGGAAAATATTGAACAGCGTATTAAAAAGATTGTAGCTGAGCAACTTGGCGTTAATGAAGCAGAGGTCAAGAATGAATCATCTTTTGTCAATGATCTGGGAGCAGATTCACTTGATACGGTCGAACTGGTAATGGCATTGGAGGAAGAATTCGAATGCGAAATTCCAGATGAGCAAGCAGAAAAAATAAATACCGTTCAGGAAGCGATTGACTACGTCACTGCTAATACAAATTAGCATTTTGTTTTTTTAAGCCTAGTAATCGGAGTTATTTTGTCCAAACGTAGGGTAGTCATTACGGGGTTGGGTATTGTGTCGCCCGTTGGGAACACAGTATCCAGCGCATGGGAGAGTATTATCTCAGGGAAATCCGGTATTACCCGGATTACTCGTTTTGATGCATCAAGCTTTACCTCGCAAATCGCTGGTGAAGTAAAGGATTTTGATATTCAACAATACCTCTCTGTCAAAGAAGCACGCCGCATGGATACCTTTATCCATTACGGCATGGCTGCAGCAATACAGGCGGTGAAGGATGCGGGTATAGAAGATATTGCTCATCTTGATTCGGAACGGATCGGTGTCAATATCGGTTCAGGCATCGGCGGTTTACCCATGATTGAGCATACGGATACCGCATACCATGCGGGTGGTCCACGCAAAATATCACCTTTTTTTATTCCCAGTACGATCATCAATATGATCGCAGGCAATTTATCCATTATGTATGGTTATAAAGGACCCAACTTAGCCACTGTTACAGCTTGCACCACAGCCACTCACAGTATCGGCAATTCAGCCCGCATGATTGAATATGGCGATGCCGATGTCATGGTATGTGGCGGCGCAGAATCATGTGTCACGCCGCTTGCTATTGGCGGATTTGCTGCTGCGAAAGCGCTGTCAGTGAGCAATGATGATCCGGCATCGGCCAGCCGTCCTTGGGATAAAGATCGTGATGGTTTTGTACTGGGTGAAGGTGCCGGAATCCTGGTACTGGAAGAAATAGAGCACGCCAAACGGCGCGGTGCAAAAATTTATGCTGAGTTGGTTGGTTTTGGTATGAGTGCCGACGCATATCATATGACAGCGCCTTGCGACGATGGCGAAGGCGCTGCACGTTGCATGTCCAATGCACTTAAAAATGCCGGTGTTAATACCACAGAAGTGGATTACATTAATGCGCACGGCACATCAACCCCATTGGGTGATATCGCCGAAACGATTGCTGTCAAACGTTGCTTTGGAGATCACGCAAATAAACTGGCTGTCAACTCTACCAAATCAATGACAGGACATTTACTGGGTGCTGCCGGAGGCGTGGAAGCAATATTCTCTGTACTTGCAATACATTATCAAATTGCGCCACCCACCATTAACCTTGTCAATCAAGACCCGCAATGTGATCTGGACTATATTCCTAATAGGGCAAGAAATATGCCTATCAATATTGCATTATCAAATTCCTTCGGGTTTGGAGGAACTAACGGAACACTTGTTTTCCGTAAGATATAAA
>CAKKRO010000089.1:0-4348 GCA_919902625.1 Nitrosomonadaceae bacterium | reverse complement strand
AACGAGATAAAATTCCTTGAAGGCTGGACTTTTACTCAACTCCGAAAAGTTTTAAATGAACATCCGGCAGTAGAGAATAATACAACTGATCTAAGCGAACAGGAGATTTTACAGTTAATCGGCGCAAGTGAAACACTTGCTGAAGGATTGTTTTTTCCGGACACCTATTATTTTATTAAAGGTAGCAGTGACATCGATATTCTGCAACGTGCCTATCAAACCATGCAGATTCATTTACAAACCAGTTGGTCATCCCGCAGGGAATCTTTGCCTTTGGCCACACCCTATGAGGCACTTATTCTTGCTTCTATCATTGAGAAAGAAACCGGCATCGAAAGTGATCGTGCCGAGATAGCCGGCGTTTTTATTAATCGGCTACGCAAAGGTATGCGATTACAAACAGACCCAACCATTATCTATGGTTTGGGTGAACAATTTGATGGAAATTTACGCAAAAAAGATCTGCTTGCAGATCAAGAATACAATACTTATACACGCGCGGGTTTACCGCCTACACCTATTGCCTTGCCAGGCTTAGCTTCCATTCGTGCAGCGCTTAATCCGGCCGACACCAGGTCGCTGTATTTTGTCGCAAAAGGGAATGGACAATCGCAGTTTTCCACCAATTTAGCAGACCATAATAAAGCGGTAAATAAATACCAAAAGCAACAAAAATAAAATCATGCCACCAATAACCAAGTATCAACCTTAACTGTGGAGCTACATGACTCAATTTTCGATTGTAGTGCCCACACTGAATGAATCCGAGAATATAGATTTACTCTTAACACGTTTATTTGCACTCGATTTTAGACCCGATAGTTTTGAAGTCATTTTCGTTGATGATGGCTCTACGGATGGCACACCTGACAAGGTAAGAACCTGGAAAAATCAAACGAATGTTCATCTGATTGAGCGGCAAGAAAAACCGGATCTGACAGCTTCAATACTGGCAGGAGTAGCTGCGGCCAGAAGCGATGTCATTGTCGTCATGGATGCGGATCTGAGCCACCCGCTGGAACGCTTACCGGCTATCGTCACACCCGTACTCAACAATAACTATGATGTGGTCGTCGGCAGCCGCTATGTTGCGGGCGGCAGCACGGAAAACTGGCCTGTGCACCGGCAGCTATTATCCCGCATAGGGGGTTGGATCGCACGCCCAATTTGTGATGTCAATGATGCCACATCGGGTTTCTTTGCATTCCGCCGTGAACTGGCTGCAAGTATCTCCAACCATGCACATGGCTACAAGATCCTGCTCGAGCTACTCATGGCCAATCAGGGCAAGCTTCGCGTCAAAGAAGTGCCCATTTGTTTCCGTGATCGCACTCACGGTACTTCCAAATTATCTTTCTCCCACCAGCAAGCCTACATACAGCGCCTAATCACATTGGCCGGCGGCACCGTCACACTCAACACAGCCGGTCGTTTTGCCATGGTTGGATTATTGGGTGTGGTCATTGATGCGTTTATCTTTCAATGGATGATAAGCCGTGACGCCGGACTTGCCCTGGCTCACTTCGCCAGTTTCTTTGTGGCCGCAACAGCCAACTATATTTTTAATTCAAAATGGGCATTCCGTGAACATCACGCGGGCTATCTGCATTGGCATCAATTCGGCCGTTTCCTGACTGTTGGCGCATTGGCGTTATTACTGCGCGGCGGTGTACTGGCTCTGCTGGTTTATGTCTGGCATGTCCCGCCCCTGCTGGCCATTTTTCCCGCCATCATTGCCACCGCAGCCGTAAACTACCTGGGTTCCGCATTTTATGTGTTTCCCAGTAAAAAAGATCTTCCATCGCTGGAAATACGCTGGCGCATGACGGCGATTGGTATTGTCATATTTATTCTATTGTTACGCCTGGTTTATTTCGGCCTGGCACAACTCATTCCAGATGAAGCTTACTACTGGCAATACGCCCAGCACATGGATCTCAGTTTCTATGATCACCCCCCTATGGTCGCTTGGCTAATCTGGCTGGGCACATCCATTTTAGGACACAATGAATTTGGCGTGCGCATCGGCGCGCTGCTCTGTGGTCTGGTCGCCATGGGCTATTTATACGCATTGGCGCAGAACCTGTACGACAAATCCACTGCGATGCGCGCCGTATTGTTATTAGCGATTCTGCCACTGGGATTTGCCACCGGGCTGGTGATGACACCCGATGCACCGCTCATTGCAGCTTGGGCTGCCACACTTTATTACATGGAACGTGCGTTAGTAACCGGCCAACATTCGGCCTGGCTCGGCATGGGAATCGCCTTTGGTCTGGGGCTACTATCTAAGTACACACTGGGATTACTGGGTATTGCAGCATTAGTATTTGTCATCATCGATCCGACCGCACGCCGCTGGATGACACGCCCCCACCCTTATCTGTCTGCCCTATTGGCATTATTGCTATTTTCACCGGTCATTATCTGGAACTATGAAAATGACTGGGCATCCTTTGCATTTCAGTCGAATCGCGTGCTGGCAGATAACTATGAATTCTCTGTCCATTACCTGCTCTCCCACATGATCATTCTGCTGACTCCGGTTGGCTTTCTCGCAGCCGCATTGGCTTTATTTGCCATCAAGAACGCTGAAGATCAACAGCTTGGGCGCAGGCGTCACTTATTTGTGCAGGTTTTTGCCGGCGTCCCATTGCTCATCTGCCTCATACTCAGTACTTTTGACCAACCACGTTTTCACTGGACTGGCCCAATCTGGCTTGCCCTATTGCCAACCATTGCCTGGATGATGGCTCAGACCGGCCATCTGAATATCTTGGCAAAACGCATACAGGCAGCCTGGCGATCAACTATTATTGCCTGCATCTTTGCGTATGCGTTTGTACTGCATTATGTTGTGTTGGGAATACCGGGTATCCCCTATCAGCTACTCACAGAACATTATTTCTGGCGTGAAACAGCCGCTGAAATCAAGCAGATTGCCGAAGAAGTCAGAGCACAAACCGGCAAGGAGCCCATTATCGCCGGTATGAGCAAGTGGTCTGTTGCCAGTGCTTTATATTTTTATACCCATGATGATGCAAAGCTGGACATTCGCTCGCGTAATATGTTTGGTGATAGCGGCGCTATGTATGAATTCTGGTTTCCCTCTCAGGCACCTACCAACCGCCCTGTCATTCAAGTCGGTATGAAACGCCGTCATCTGGAACAGACTCGAACAGGCGTTGATGTTAAAGCAATGCTCGATCAGCCTGGGGCCATTGAATATCGCGTCATTGAACGATATGGGACACCGGTACGGCGCGTATATTACCGTATTTCCCAAGGATTCAAGGGGAATAACTGATCTGGAAATTAGGTTCTTATTTGATCGAATAATCCGAAATCTGCCAAGTTTCGTCCTGTTGCTTTGCCAGCGTTACCGTCTCCAGCACCAATCCTTTTTTTGCGAAAGTTGTGTAAAACTGGAGCACAACATATTCCCCTTTAGGGAATCCCGCTAATTCCTTTGTAGAACCTGCAGTCGCAATATATCTGGCATTTACCGATCCACGCGGCGCCCTGATAGCGGCAATCGATTTAACCCATTCCGATTCGGGTGTTTTTGCTTTAAATAATGAGGATGATTTTTCCCAGCTCTGTTGATATTCTCCGCTATCAACCCACTCAAGCCAGGAACGTGCGCTACTCTCAACCTTCTCAAGAATAGTGCGCTCATCCGCATAAAGGGCACTTGTACAAAAAACCAACCCTAATGCTAATAATGCAACAAATTGTTTTATCATCTAATATCCTTATTATTGGAGATCAACAACCCTTGTATTCGGCAACTATTCCACCCATTTCAGGCATGGGTAAAAATATTTCCCACCAGCCAGATAGAAGATATTCCCAATAAAATCAATGTGACCTGCTGAATGGTTGCTCTAATTTCGGGACGTTTATGCAAGCCTGGAATCAAATCTGACATCGCTACATAAATCATGCTGGCCGAAGCCAGCCCCAATAGAGGCTGCACCAGAAAATTCATCTTGTGCAACATGAAATAAGCCAGTACCCCACCCACCAAAGTGGCAAAGCTGGATAACAAATTCATCAGAAATGCCATGCGGCGTGTATACCCTGAATTCAGGAGAATAATAAAATCTCCCGCTTCCTGTGGAATTTCATGGGCGATAATAGCAATGGATGTCACGATACCCAATTGCACATCCACCATGAATGCTGCAGCAATCAAAATACCATCCACAAAATTGTGAAAGGTATCGCCCACAATAATCATCATTCCGCTACGCCCATGATCATGCTGATGATGAGTTACAGTTGCTGCAAGGCTATGCAATGGATCATGCGCTTCACAATCTTCGATGTGGCAATGACGCCACAA
>CAKKRO010000088.1:6566-8400 GCA_919902625.1 Nitrosomonadaceae bacterium | reverse complement strand
TTAAACGGATATCAGGAATGTGTTTATCTACCCGCATCAGTATTGGATGAATCCTGCAAAGAAAAAATAACACCCGCCAGCGGCGGCAACGTAATCGAAATGGCATCAGGAAAGCTCATCCATGGCTCATGCATGCTGGCGATGCTTCCCGCATTACCCATATTGCTTCCACCGTAGTAAGTGGAGTCACTATTGAATATTTCATGGTAAATGCCGCCAGCAGGGACACCCATGCGATAGCCTGTGCGCGGAACCGGGGTGAAGTTGAGAATCACCAATATAAAAGTATTATCCCTGGCACGCCGCACATAGCTGATCACGGATTGATCGGCATCCTGGCAATCCATCCAGCTAAAGCCTTCGGCAGAAAAATCGAGTTGATGCAGCGCCGGGGTGTTTTTATAACAATGATTCAAATCGCGAAGTGCGGCCTGTACACCTCGATGCGGCTGTTGTTCCAGCAATTTCCAGTCCAGTTCATGACTCACTCGCCATTCCTGTTGCTGGGCAAATTCATTGCCCATGAAAGTGAGCTTCTTGCCCGGCCATGTTATCTGATAAACCAGCAGCAGGCGCACATTGGCAAATTTCTGCCAGGCATCACCGGGCATTTTGCTCCATAGAGAACCTTTTCCGTGCACGACTTCATCATGTGAAAACGGCAATACGAAATTCTCGGTATAGGCATAGAGTTGGCTGAAGGTGAGTTGATCATGATGATAGCGCCGGTAAATGGGATCTTGCTGCATATAGGAAAGGGTGTCGTGCATCCAGCCCATATTCCATTTCATCGAAAACCCCAGGCCACCCACATAAGTCGGGCGCGATACGGCCGGCCATGCCGTGGATTCTTCCGCCAGTGTCACTGCACCTGGAAATTCTTCGTGCACCATAATATTCAGTTCACGCAGGAAATCAATCGCTTCCAGATTCTCCCGGCCGCCATACTTATTCGGCAACCATTCTCCTTCCTTGCGCGAATAGTCCAAATAAAGCATGGAAGCAACCGCGTCGACACGCAATCCATCCAGATGAAATTCCGATAGCCAGTAATGGGCGCTGGATAACAGAAATGATTTCACTTCATTGCGGCCGTAATTGAAGATATAGGTGCCCCAATCCTGGTGAAATCCCAGGCGGGGATCTTCATGTTCATACAATGCCGTCCCGTCAAAACGCGCCAGCGCGAAAGTATCTTGCGGAAAATGTGCGGGCACCCAGTCCAGGATCACGCCAATATTTGCCTGGTGGCAAGCATCCACAAAAAACCTGAAATCATCCGTTGAGCCATAACGGCTGGTAACGGCAAAATAGCCGGTCGTCTGGTAACCCCACGATTCATCCAGCGGATGCTCCGAAATGGGCATTAGCTCGATATGGGTATAGCCCATTTCCAGCACATAAGGCAGTAAATGCTGAGCCAGTTCCCGGTAGGTATAGAAACGCCCATCGGGATGCCGCTTCCATGATCCGGCATGAATTTCAAAAATGTTCAACGGCGCATGCAGCCAATCCCAATGGACGCGATCCGACATCCATTCCGCATCGCACCAGTTATAAACTCCGTCAGCAGGCGTCAGTGCGGCCGTGTTGGGCCGGAATTCACAGCGTCTGGCATAAGGATCTGTTTTGACGAGAATTTCACCGCTATTCCGGTTGCGGATTTCAAACTTGTACAGTGAATTGGGCGGCAGTTCTGGAATGAACAGCTCCCAGACGCCGCTGGCATGGTGTACTGCCATCGGATGAATTCTTCCATCCCAGCGATTGAAATCCCCTACCACACTGACACGCCCGGCATTAGGCGCCCATACCGAAAAACGCATGCCGTCAA
>CAKKRO010000088.1:0-6466 GCA_919902625.1 Nitrosomonadaceae bacterium | reverse complement strand
CAGGATGAGTGCGTGTTAACTGGACAAAGTCATGGTTTGTTTTAATCCAGACGGCATGGGCATCAGGATGAAAAACCCGCAACCGGTAATTGTTTTGTTCCTTATGTATCCCAAGATAAGCGAATGGATCATGCAATTGCCCCGTCAATAATGCTCCCAGCAGTGGATTGGCTGGAGTGGCAGATGCTGGCAGTTGCAGGATACTGATTGACATATATCCATTATAGCGCGTCTTTAAATGCCCATTAAATCAAGTTATGCTTATAAAAAAGTATCATAGTGCGGCAACATGTCTTAATATAAACCCTGCCTGATTTGATTAAAAAATAGGTACCCCTATCCATGCAGGAGGTTGCCGATGAAACAAAAATTTGATTTAAGTTTCCAGGATAAAATCACGCGCAACACCATCGCACTGATACTGGCCGGTGGGCGCGGCACTCGCCTGAAGCAACTGACTGACTGGCGGGCAAAGCCAGCTGTGCCATTTGGCGGTAAATTCCGCATCATCGATTTTCCCTTGTCTAATTGCGTCAACTCCGGTGTCCGCCGGATCAGTGTCATCACCCAATATAAGGCCCAAAGCTTGATTCAACATATCCAGCGTGGATGGAGCTTTCTCGATGGGCGTTTCAAAGAATATATCGAATTGTTACCGGCACAACAACGAATTGAAGAATCCTGGTATCAGGGAACGGCCGATGCCGTATTCCAGAATATCGATATCCTGCGTAGCCATAAAGCAGACCATGTATTAATTCTGGGGGGTGATCATGTTTACAAGATGGATTACAGAAAATTGCTGGCTGACCATGTAGAAAAAAATGCCGACATGACTGTGGCCTGCGTGGAAGTCCCGCTGCAGGAAGCAAGCGCTTTTGGAGTCATGGGTATTAACGATGAATGGCGTGTCATCAACTTTGCTGAAAAACCGGATAATCCAGAACCCATGCCGGATCAGCCAGGGAATGCGCTGGTCAGTATGGGGATTTATGTATTCAACACACCATTTCTTTTTGAACAGTTACTCCGTGACCATGAAGCTGAAGATTCATCGCATGATTTTGGCAAAAATATAATCCCCTATCTTGTGCCTCGCCATCGTGTATTTGCACACCGCTTCCTGAATAGCTGCGTCAATATGGCTTCAGGAATACCTTACTGGCGCGACGTGGGAACAGTGGATGCTTATTGGGAAGCTAATATTGATCTGACTACGGTAACTCCGGATCTCAATTTATATGATGAAGACTGGCCGATCTGGACATATCAGGAACAGCTCCCCCCCGCCAAATTTGTTTTCGATGATGAAAACCGGCGTGGTCAGGCAATCGATTCTCTGATATCAGGCGGTTGTATTATCAGTGGCGGAACAGTGCGCCGCTCTCTGTTGTTCTCCAATGTGCAAGTGCGCAGCTTCAGCAACATTGAAGACTCTGTCATATTACCTAATGTGGAGATCGGCCGGAGTACACAGCTGAAACGAGTAATCGTTGAAAAATATTGTAAAATCCCCCAGGGGCTAAGGGCGGGTTTTGATGCCACAGAAGATAGCAAACGATTCTATGTGACCGGCAAGGGCGTCACACTCATTACCCCGGAAATGCTGGGACAACAAGTACATTACATACGTTAACTTTCAAAATTGTTTGATTTCACATGAGTCAATTAGATCTTGTTCTGCTGTGGCACATGCATCAGCCGGACTACCGGAATTATGCAACCAACGAATTCGTATTGCCGTGGGTGTATCTCCACGCCATCAAAGATTATACCGATATGGCCTATCACCTGGAGATGCATCCGCAGACTAAGGCGGTGATCAATTTTGTGCCGGTACTGCTGGATCAATTGGAAGATTATGTTGAGCAATTCTCAGCGGGACAGATACGTGATCCCTTGCTGCGCCTGTTATCAACACCCGAGCTGGAGCACATTACGATGCAAGATCGCTTATTTGTGTTCGACAGTTGTTTTCTCAGCAATCATACAACGATGCTGCAACCGTATCCGGCCTACAGACGCTTGCATGAACTGTACAATATGCTTAATCAACGGAGTGAAGCTGAATTAATTTATTTTTCCGGGCAATATCTGGCAGATTTACTGGTGTGGTATCACCTGGCATGGATGGGTGAAAGTGTACGCCGGAATAACGGGTTCGTCATGAAGCTGATGGCTCAATGCGAGGGATTTACTGTTACGGACCGGATGCAGTTGTTCAATTTGATCGGAGACCTGATCCAGAAACTGATTCCACGCTACCGGAAACTCGCTGAGTCAGGCCAAATCGAATTATCCACTACACCACACTATCATCCGCTTGCACCGTTACTGATCGACTTTTCTGCCGCCCGGGACAGTCAAGCGGACGCCACTTTGCCTGTAAATAATAATTATCCAGGCGGACGCAGCCGTGTTGCCTATCATCTATCCTCGGCAATCACCAGCCATACGCAGCGTTTTAGTGAAAAACCCGCCGGCATCTGGCCTGCTGAAGGGGCTATATCGACACCGTTATTGAAAATCCTGGCAGAGCAAAACTGCCGATGGAGCGCCAGCGGTGAAGGTGTTTTGGTGAATAGCTTACGCACTTCTTATCCTGATGAGCCATTACCGGATCGCAACCACTACTTGTATCGTCCCTACCGGGTGGCCGGAGAGGCAGAGCAAGTGATTTGTTTTTTTCGTGATGATCAATTATCTGACTTGATTGGTTTTGAATATGCAAAATGGTTTGGACGTGATGCTGCCGAGAATTTTATACAATCTCTGGAACGCATCACCCACAGCACTCCCGCTGGTGGAAATCCGGTGGTCAGCGTCATTCTGGATGGAGAAAACGCCTGGGAATCTTATCCCTACAACGGATTTTATTTTCTTGATGATCTTTACAGTTTACTGGATAGCCACCCGGTGATTCGCACGACGACTTATCGTGACTATATCGCCTCTACTGAACATGCTGATCATATTGCGACATTACCCACACTGGCAGCAGGTAGCTGGGTCTATGGAACTTTCTCCACTTGGATAGGCGATAAGGAAAAGAATTGTGCCTGGGATATGCTCTGTGCAGCCAAACACAGTTTTGATCTGGTGATGCAAAGTGATCAATTGACCGATGAAGAAAAAGCCAAAGCCTGCCGGCAATTGGCCTCTTGTGAAAGTTCCGACTGGTTCTGGTGGTTTGGTGATTACAATCCGGCGCATTCGGTTGCCAGTTTCGATCAGTTGTTCAGGCAAAACCTGTTTCATCTTTATCACTTACTTAAACTGCCTGTACCTTCAGCAGTACTTGAACCCATCAGTAAAGGCAGTGCGCAAGCTGAAGCAAGTAGCACCATGCGACGGTCTTCATGAACACCTGGCTGATTCCAAATTACATTAAGCGTTCTTTGGGTTTTTATTATGATAAAACTATGCCGGGAATAATTTAATGCCCCAACGTGTATCCCTGCTTTTTGGTGTTCATGCCCATCAACCGGTGGGTAATTTTCCTGAAGTGCTGATGGATGCACACCTGCGTTGTTACAAACCTTTCCTGCGAGTGCTTTATCGTTATCCGGATTTCTGTTTCGCAGTCCATTTTTCCGGCTGGTTACTCGACTATCTGATCGAACATTACCCGGAAGACATGTCGCTGTTGCGGGAAATGGTTCAGCGGGGGCAAGTTGAGTTATTTGGCGCGGGTGATACCGAACCCGTGCTGGCAGTCATTCCAAACCGTGACCGTATGGGACAAATTGAAACTTTCTCCAATAAACTGGCAGCCAGGTTAGGGCAACATCCCCAGGGTGCATGGTTAACCGAACGTGTATGGGAAGCAACAGTCGTTCCGGCACTCGCTGATTGTGGAATCCGGTATGTGACCGTGGATGATTATCATTTTCTTTGCGCCGGCAAAACACATGCGGAATTAAATGGCTATTTCACGACTGAAGAAGATACACGGTCACTCGACTTGTTCCCGATTTCTGAAAATTTACGCTATAAAATTCCATTCTCCCCCGTGGATGAAACCATCGATTATCTGGAATCATTGGCCGATAACAATTCATCCAATACGCGCAACGCAGCCATCTATTTCGATGATATTGAAAAATTCGGCATCTGGCCGGAAACTTACCAGTGGGTCTATGAAAAAGGCTGGCTTGAACAATTTATTCAACGCGTGCTGGCCTCAACAAAAATCTGCCCCCGGCACTACAGCGAATATCATGCCGCAGAAAAAACACGGGGTATCGTTTATCTACCCACTGTCTCCTATATTGAAATGAACGAATGGACACTACCCGCCCAATCGGCCGGCACCTACGCAGACCTGGTACAACAAGCCAAGGCCAGTGGTTGGTATGAGCACAAAAAAGCATTTTTGCGTGGCGGCATCTGGAAAAATTTCTTTTCGCGTTACCCTGAATCCAATTGGATGCATAAACGCATGTTAGGGCTTTCAACGCGGCTGGCTGCACTGCCGGAAAAACAACGGACAGTTCAAATGCAGCGGAAACTCTATGAATCCCAGGCCAATGACGCCTATTGGCATGGCTTGTTCGGCGGTTTGTATCTTCCCCATCTGCGGCGTGCCGTCTACAATGCCATCGTTGAGCTGGAAGCGCTGCTGGATACTTGTATCGCACGTCCAGCCTGTTTTACCGAAGATACCGATCTGGATGGCGTGGAAGAAGCCTATCACCAGAATGGCATTCTCCAGGCAGTCCTGAAGCTGGACAGCTTCGCCAGTATTTGTGAGCTGGATGCCTACCGGTTAAAGCATAACTTCGGCGATACCCTGCGCAGCCAGGCAGAGCACTATCACCAGAAAATTCAACCAGGTGAACGTAACTTACCCAGCCATGAAACAACCGGCATCGCTTCAGCGCATGACAGAATCAGCTATAAGCATGAGATAGCTGCTGAGGACATGGTGGCTGACGACCATCCCCGGGGTCTGTTTGTAGATCGCCTGGATGGTGTCTTTATTACCTATCAGTTCGAGCATCCGGCGGCTGAGAACAATCATTTTCAATCCGGAAACACTGCACACCCCATTCATAAGCACATCACGCTCAACCATAACCGGCTGCAAGTGTCTTATCGTTTTACCGCTAAAATGGAGCATGTGTTCAGCACCGAAATCAACCTTGCCATGCCCAGTTGCGATGGAATGGGCGGGCGCTACCTTTACCAGGGAAGCATTCACGGCGGTTTCGGCCAATTACTTGAACTAACCCATTTGACTGAAATAACACTGGACGATGACACGTTGGGCGGTAGTGTCGTGCTGATGACTTCCTCCCCTGTGACGTTATTTGCACATCCCCACTTTTCGGTATCACAATCTGAAAGCGGGTTTGAGAAAATCATGCAAGCGGTAACGCTACTATTGGAGTGGCCGGTCACAACTCAGGAATTGATCATTACGCTGGCGATCAATTCACAAGAAAACGCATCATAAATCAGTAACCGGAACAAATATGTCCTCTCTTACCCAATCCCCGGCATGGCTTGCATTGCAGGCACATCAGCCTGTCATGGCGCGACAGCCTTTATGCGAATTATTTCAAGAAGATCCTCAGCGCTTTGATAAATTCTCGTTACTCTTCAATAGTATTCTGCTGGATTATTCCAAGCACCCGGTCAATAGCGAAACGATTCGCCACCTGCTGGCGCTGGCCCATCAGCAAGAATTGGAGAACTGGATTGCGCGCATGTTTTCAGGGGAAAAAATCAACACGACTGAACATCGCGCCGCGCTGCATATTGCATTGCGTGGCGAACACCCGGTTCAGGTGGACGGCGTCAATGTCATGCCGGAAGTCAAACGCGTGCTAAAACAAATGGAGCGCTTTACGGCAGCCGTGCATGGCGGCGCACGTAAGGGTTACACTGGCAAAACTTTTACGGATATCGTAAATATCGGCATTGGCGGCTCGGATCTGGGGCCGGTCATGGTATCCGAAGCTCTCAGACCATATCGGTTAAACGGAATTACGCCGCATTTTGTGTCAAATATCGATGGCACGCATCTATTTGAAACATTGCAGCATCTTGATCCGGCCACCACATTGTTTGTGATTGCCTCGAAAACATTTACCACGCAGGAAACGATCACGAATGCGCATTCCGCGCGGGAATGGTTTCTGGCTCACGGCGGCAGCAAGCAAGATATCGCGCATCATTTTGTAGCGGTTTCGACCCATCGCGCTGCAGTGGAAGCCTTTGGCATTGATCCTGACAACATGTTTGAATTCTGGGATTGGGTGGGTGGGCGCTATTCATTGTGGTCAGCGATTGGCCTGCCCATTGCACTGGCCATCGGCATGGATCATTTTTATTCATTGCTCGCGGGTGCCAGAGCAATGGATCAGCATTTTGCCACAACCCCGCTGGCAGAAAATATGCCCGTGATACTGGGACTGATCGGGATCTGGCAAATCAATTTTTTTGGCGTGTCAGCGCATGC
>CAKKRO010000087.1:2087-16395 GCA_919902625.1 Nitrosomonadaceae bacterium | reverse complement strand
TGCATCTGGCGCAGATCTTTGGCTATCTGGAACAAGGTGGGTGTTTGAAAATTTGCCGCCACTGTCTGGCCAATATCGACGCTGCGGGCAATGACAACGCCCGATATGGGAGATTTGATCACACTGTAATTGAGGTTGGCTTGATCACGTTCAACCTGGGCTTTACTGATTGCGAGTTGCGCGCGTGCTGCTTCTGTTTCCTGTTCGATCACCTCGAATGCATCCGGCGAGATGAATTCTCTTTCTTTGAGCAACCGGTGGCGCTTTAATTTGCTATCAGCCATTCTTAATGTGGCCTGTGCGCTGAGAAGATTTGCTTTGGATTGCTGTAATTGCGCCTGCAACAAAGCGGGGTCCAGTTCGGCTAATATCTGGCCGGTTTCCACTTGATCGTTATAATCCGCATATAGCTTTGCAACAGTGCCGGATACCTGGGTACCCACATTGACCAGTACAACGGGTGTCAGCGTCCCGTTGGCGGATATCGTTTGTATGATGTCTCCCTGTTCAATATTCCGTGTTCTATATTGACCTTCGTCGGACTCATCCTTTTTACCGCTGAACCAATAGGCAGCAGTGACAGAGATCAGAATGAAAACAATGACAATTCGTTTGATGCTAAAAGTAAACATTTAGAGACACTTGATTAGATACGATCCTGGATTAAGGGTAATTCTTTTATTTTTCTTTCTCTTCTTCGGCTCTCAGCGTCTGTATTTGTTTTAGGCGTGCTTCAACACTGGATAACTGATAAAAATTGCCATTGTCGTTCTGAAGTGCGGTTTGTAATTGATCAATAGCGCCTGCATAGTGCCCCTTTAGAAAATAAACCTCAGCTTGCGCGCGGTGCTTGAGCATTCTATCACCTAATAAGGCATAGCATTGAGCCTGTAAGCTATACAGCTGGGGGTCGTTTTGCATGAACTGTAATTGCTTGTTAACAAATTCAAGCGCTGTTTCAACCTGTTTGTTTTGTATTAAAGCGCGCGCATATCCATGGATGAGTGCACGGTGTTGCGGATAAATCCTCAATGCATTCTTGTAGGTATCGAATGCCTCGGTAATCTTTCCATTAGCCAGTTTCACGCTGGCTGAGAGGGTTTCAATCATGGCTCCGGCAATCACATTTTTATACTCAACCCGCACTGTTTTCCCCAATAGATGATCGGTCAGAATGGATGAGGAGGAGTCGCGCTGTAGCATTTGATATAAATGATCCAGTTCATTACCGGCCTGTTTGTATTTCTTGTCCCGTAGTAACGCATGGATATAACCATAGCGCTCAACCGCTTCGTTGCTGTAACGTTTCTCAGCTAAGCGTGATTTAAATTGTGCGGCCGCGTCATGCGATTTACCTTGCAGGGCACGCAGTTTGGCACGCACCAGTAAAAAATCAATGCTATCAGGAACTTGACGGTAAGGCATTTCGCGGGTGCGATTCTGGATGTCGGCGATACGCTCAAAAGTAATAGGGTGGGTGCGCAGATAGGAAGGGGCGCCATTTTCATGGAATCGTCCGGCTTTTTGCAGGCGTTCAAAAAAAGCAGACATCCCTTGGGGATCGAATCCCGCATCCAATAGAATACTTAAACCGATCCGATCGGCTTCTTTTTCATGTTTGCGGGTAAAATCCAGTTTTGATTGAATCATGCTGGCTTGGGAAGCGACCAATATAGCCTGGCTCGCTTGCGGATTGGAACGGGCCGCAATAATAGCGGCTGCAAGCGCAGCCAACGATTTGACCATATCGAATTTTTGCCCGGCAATCATGCGTGCCAAGTGTTTTTGTGTCACATGGGCGATTTCATGCGACATCACGGCCGCCAGCTCGGATTCGCTCTGGGCAGCGACGATGAGACCACTGTTAAATCCCATGAATCCACCCGGCAAAGCAAATGCGTTGATGGACGAATCCTGTACTGCAAAAAATTCAAATAATTGACCTGCACTGGTTTCATCCGAATTGGCGATTAATTTATGCCCGAGATTGCTGAGATAACTGGCTATCTCAGGATCATCCAGATAGCTGGGATCAGCACGGATCTGGCGCATGATCCGCAGGCCAATCTGACGTTCCTGATGAGGTGTGATGGTGGCTTGCGACACGTCTCCCAGATCAGGTAGTTCGTGTGCATAAATGCCGGCTGGAAACAGAATCGATAGCGTAATTATCAAGACAATTAATTTCATGACAATAAGATATCTATTGATTATTCAAGTTCCACCGATCCTATTCATCGTTGGATTGCAGACCAGACTTTATAACTGGATGTGATGGGGTAATGCCATGCCGTACCAAAATCGCGCTGGGTGATACGGATGCCGGGCGGGGCCTGGCAACGTTTATATTCATTCCTATGAATGAGATGAATAACTTTTTTTACATCGGATGCGTTGTAATTCAATGCGATAATTTCAGCCGGTGAGAAGTTCTTTTCTACATAGGCTTCTATAATCGCATCTAAAATTTCATAGGGCGGTAAAGTGTCCTGATCCGTTTGATCAGGCCGTAATTCAGCCGATGGCGCACGTCGTATGATGCGCTCAGGAATGACCCGACTCATTTGGTTCCGGTATTCACACAATTGGTAAACCATCGTTTTACTGACATCTTTTAATACCGCAAAGCCGCCCGCCATATCACCATACAGCGTGCAATAACCCACCGCTATCTCCGATTTATTACCCGTAGTCAGTACAATCGAGCCTGATTGGTTGGAGAGCGCCATCAATAAAGTGCCGCGTATGCGCGCTTGTAAATTCTCCGGCATGGCGCTAGACCCGGTGGAATCAGGCAAGATCTGAAAATCTGTTTCTATTTTTAGCAGATATTGCTCAAATAATGCAGTGATACTGCATTCATAGTGTTTAACACCTAATAATTCAGCCATTTCATGGGCGTCATCCAGGCTGATATTAGCGGTGTACTGAGACGGCATCATGACGGTTTTTACGTTGTCCGCGCCCAATGCATCCACCGCAATGGCCAGTGTCAATGCTGAATCCACACCCCCCGAAAGACCTAAAAGGGCGCCCGGAAAGCCATTTTTACGAACATAGTCTTTAACCCCTAAACATAAAGCCTGATAGATACTGGCCATAGAGGATTGCGGCGTTGTCAGTTTGCCTTTGGCGGGTTGTTTGTTCTGGATCTCTATCAGTTCAATAGTTTCAACAAATTCACCCAGTTGATGAGTGAGCTCCCCTTGCCGGTTCATTACAAAAGAAGCGCCATCAAAAACCAATTCGTCCTGTCCACCCACCAGATTGGCATGGATAACGGAGATGCCGCTATGTTGAATAAACCGGTGAGTGATCTGATAACGTGAAACTTGCTTGTTGATATGGTAAGCCGAAGCACTGAGGACTAATACAATATCAAAATCACGGCGGTTTGCTTCAATGGATAAATCGCCGAGCCAGAAATCAGCGCAAATATAAATGCCGAATTTTATGCCAGCCAGCTCAAGGATACATGGCTCAGAGCCGGTATCAAAATAGTAAGACTCGTCGAAGAAGGCCGTTTTATTAAGGATTCTTTTGTAATAGGTCTGGATGATCTTGCCGTTCTGAATCACTGAAGCGGCATTAAACAGTTTGCCGTCCCGGAAACCGGGGTGACCCACAATCAATGTGATGCCATCAACCGCTTTAACCAAGCCTGTTAATGCATCGCTGCAGGATTGGCAAAAAGCTTCACGTAATAATAAATCAGCGGGAGGGTATCCCGATAAAGCTAATTCGGGGGTTATGATCAGCCCGGCCCCGGCCTGTTTTGCCTGTTTCACGGCATCCAGTATCTTTGCAGCATTGCCGGGCATGTCACCGACGGTGCAATTGATCTGGGCAATGGCAATTTTCATGATGTGCCGGAATGCTATTTCTGGCTAGAAAGGGAGGCGAGCATCCGGTTTGGCCTGCAAAATATTGTGACGGAAGTCTTCCTGAATACGTTTCAAGGCGGATTCATTATCGGCTTCAAAACGTAACACAACAACCGGCGTGGTATTAGAAGCCCGTGCCAGACCAAAACCATCACTGTACTCAACTCGTAGCCCATCAATGGTGATGACTTGTTGCGGGTGATTAAAAGCTGCGTTTTTCTGTAGTTGTGCAATGAGTGCGTGGTTTTCACCTTCTGCAACACGGATTTGCAGTTCCGGGGTGTTAATGCTGTCAGGCAGATTGTTGAGTGCTGCGCTGATATCCGCCTGATGACTCAGTAATTCCAATAGCCGCGCACCGGCGTATAAGCCGTCATCAAATCCGTACCAGCGTTCCTTGAAAAACAAATGTCCGCTCATTTCACCGGCTAATAAGGCTTTTGATTCTTGTAATTTGGCTTTAATGAAAGAATGACCCGTTTTCCACATAATCGGCGTGCCGCCATGCTGACTGATCCAGGGAGCCAGGTTACGCGTACATTTCACATCAAAGATGATTTTGCCACCGGGGTTCCTGGATAATACATCAGCAGCGAACAACATTAACTGGCGATCAGGATTAATGATACTGCCGTCTTTGGTTACAATGCCCAATCGATCGCCGTCACCATCAAAAGCCAATCCGATCTCGGCATCGGATGTTTTAAGCGTCTGAATGACATCGCGCAGATTGTCTGGCACCGATGGATCGGGATGGTGATTGGGGAATGATCCATCCACCTCGCAGAATAACTCGATCACTTCGCAACCCAGGCGGCGATAAAGGGTTGGGGCAAATGCGCCAGCGACGCCATTACCGCAATCAACAATAATTTTGATGGGGCGAGTCAGATGGATGTCACGCGTGATTCGTTCAAGATAGGCCGTGACAATATCGTGCCCGGAATAATTGCCGGCACCGTGAGTAAAATCATTATTTTCTATGCGTAAACGCAGCGCCTGGATGGTATCTGCCGCCAAGGTCTCGCCTCCCAGAACAATTTTAAAGCCATTGTATTCGGGCGGATTATGACTGCCGGTCACCATGACCCCGGAGTACTGGCACAACTCATGGGCAGCGAAGTAGAGCATGGGAGTGGCTACCATTCCAACATCGACAACATGCATGCCGCTTTTCTGGATGCCGCGCGCCAGTGCCTGGGATAGCCCGGCTCCTGATAACCGGCCATCACGGCCGATGGCGATTGCCGTCAGATTTCTTGCGCGCGCTTCGGAGCCAATGGCATGGCCGATGACTTCAACATGATCGACAGTGATCGTTTTGCCAACAATGCCCCGAATATCATAAGCTTTGAAAATTTCATGAGGAATTTTATACATGGCATCACTCATTAATTAGAGTATTTTTAGACGGTGCAGATACTTTTAAATGCCATCGTATGTTGTGGTATTTAAAGTAGCATTAATGATGTCCTGCCACAGCGCCGCCTTTGAGGGTGTAATGGGTGCCGCAGTAAGGACATAATGCTTCCCCTGTCGCTTCGATGGGAAGAAAAACCCGCGGGTGCGAATTCCACAACAT
This sequence comes from Nitrosomonadaceae bacterium, assembly GCA_919902625.1. Classification (GTDB taxonomy): domain Bacteria; phylum Pseudomonadota; class Gammaproteobacteria; order Burkholderiales; family Nitrosomonadaceae; genus Nitrosomonas. Next base: position 10,929 of record CAKKRO010000087.1, on the reverse strand, counting down.
CATGGATGGGGTGGGGCAGTGCAAGGGCAAATCATCGGCGGTAATTTCGATTTCACGTGTCTTGTTATCGGTCTGCTGATTCATAAAAGTAACTCCATCGAAGCTGTATTAAACAAAGGTAAGCCAGTCAGCGTGATGGCTGGCTCTGCCTTTGACGCAATCAAAGAATAAGGTTTGTATTTGCGTGGTGACCGGTCCGCGTTTGCCGCATCCGATGATGCGATTATCCAGTTCGCGAATAGGCGTGACTTCAGCCGCCGTACCCGTGAAGAAAGCCTCGTCAGCACAGTAAATTTCATCGCGGGTGATGCGTTTTTCAATGACGGGGATGCCAATTTCCGCCGCTAACTCAATCACGGATGCGCGGGTAATCCCTTCCAGGCATGACGTTAGATCAGGGGTATAGATCTTGCCTTTTTTAACGATAAAAATATTTTCCCCGGATCCCTCGGCCACATAACCTTCGACATCCAGTAACAAAGCTTCATCATAGCCATTCAATGCAACTTCCTGATGCGCCAGGATTGAATTGGCATAGGTTGTTACCGATTTGGCACGGCACATATTGATATTGACATGGTGCCGGGTAAACGAGGAAGTCTTGACGCGAATACCGTTCTCAAGACTTTCAGGACCCAGATAAGTCCCCCACGGCCAGGCTGCGATGGCAACATGCGTGGAGAGCGTTTTGGCGGAAAGCCCCATCGCTTCAGCGCCATAGAAAGCAATGGGCCGGATATACCCGGAAGCCAGTTTATTTTGTTTGACCACATCACATTGCGCTTGCATCAAGGTGGCCTTGTCATAAGGCATCTTCATCATGAAAATATGCGCCGAATTAAATAAACGGTCGGTATGTTCCTGTAAACGGAATATTGCCGGCCCTTGCGCCGTTTCATAAGCACGCAGCCCTTCAAAGACACCTAATCCATAATGCAGGGTGTGGGTTAAGACATGCGTATTGGCATCCCGCCAGGGAACCATTTTCCCGTCATACCAGATTACACCGTCACGGTCAGCCATTGACATCCAGGAACTCCCGATAAAATAGTCTAAAAGACGTATTCTAACTTATTTTTAAGGCGGCGTTGAAACGCGGCAGCATAAATCTCAAGGTTCCCAGGCAGGTTACACTGCTGCTGTAAATTCGGCCATGGTCAAACCCGCTGTGCGAATGAGGCTTCGTAGTGTACCTTTCGCGACTTCCCGGTGATCGGGAATTGACAATGTGACAATTTCTCCTTCTTTAACCATGACAATGTGGCTCCCGCTTTGCCGTGCAATGTGCCATTCCAATGACTCAAATACACGAACAACCTCACGTCCGCTGAGAATGGGAAGCGCAGACGGCATTATGCGGCCACTTCGACTTGCCGGGTTTCGATAGTCAAAGGCAGGCCGTGTTCCATGCGCACCTGAAGGCACTGATAAATTGCATCCCGGATGTTTTCTAATGCCTCATCCTTAGTCTGACCTTGACTAACGCAACCAGGGATGGACGGACATTCTACAACCCAGATACCATCCTCGTCGCGATCAATTGTTACGCTGAATCTCATATCATTTCTCCGAGTTTTTTCTTTTTGACTATAAAGGCACCGGATTCCCGGTTACTGACACACCCAGAAATAAATCCGCTTCTTTTTCCACAAATATGCGTTTGCCTGGAACCTTTCTTGATGGCTTGTTATTTTAAGCTGCCATATTAAATCTAAAATTTGTTTTTAACAATTTTCTAGGAGCCTGCCGGCCTGTAAATTGGCTTCTAAAAAAAGTTTGATCAAGTGCTACCTTGTTTCTCGTAAACCTGTTCGAGATAGTCATGAAATTTGAGGCGAACATTGTGTGGATGCGGCACGATGCTATTGATCAGTCGAAAAAGTGGATAGTCATTGGTGTTAAGTAACTGATACTGAGCAATCATCTTTAAGGTATGCGGCCCTTCGCCCGAAATATCATGCGTTTCTTCTCTGGCCAGCCGGCGTCCCAGTTCATGATGATGGGAGCTTTCACTGGTGGCGGTGGTGATGAGATCACCCAATCCCGCCAGATGATACGGGCTGCCGGTTTGTCCACCCATCTCGCAAACAATCTGATTCAGCTCCTCTAAAGCTGCAACGGAAAGGTAGCCACGCATGTTGTCACCCAGTTTGAGTTCATCCGCCATGCCAAACGCCATGGCATAGACATTCTTCAAGATCACAGACCAACTGATGCCGGTAATGTCGGCCGTATGTTCAATATACAATGGGGTGTGACGAAAACAGCTCTGGATTTTGTGCAATGAAGCAAGATCACGGCAACCCAGTTGACCAAAGGCATAACGGCCTGCGCGGATTTCTTCGGAGATCATTGGGCCATACAGCAGGGCATAGGGTTGATGTTTTGCCAGATTTTCTGAAAAGATTTGTGCGGCCGTTTGGCCCGCCTCATCCAATCCTTTGGCAATGCTGACGCACAGGCAGGTTTTCTTTAGTAAGGGTGCGATTTGCCGGACAATTTCGCGATGCGGATTAACCGGCAGACAAAACAACACGATATCTGCCTGCGGCGCGCTTTCCTCAAGGATAACGGATGGGTAATTATCTTGCGGAAACTTTTCCCAAATATCCAATGGATGCTGATCTTTGAGCAGGTATTCCATCGCCTGTCCCATTTCACCATGACCCAGGATGAGAATTCGGAAAGATATTGTCATATACCGCACCTGTTTTTTTTAAACGGGTAGTGTACTATTTGCCTAAATGCATAGGATGAAAACATATCACTCTGAAGAATTCATAGACGATGCCACGTATTGAAGCCGTATTTAAAAATCCACAAGGCGAATCTTTATCGGGTTTGCTGGAAATGCCATCCGGTGTCATCAAATCCTATGCATTGTTTGCGCATTGTTTCACCTGCTCCAAGGATAACCTTGCGGCCGCACGCATCGCACGCGCTTTGGCTGACCTGGGGATTGCCGTATTACGGTTTGATTTTACCGGACTGGGGAATAGTAAAGGTGATTTTTCAAATACTAATTTCTCGTCTAATTTGCAGGATTTATTGGCGGCCGCCCATTATCTGGAGCAGCATTATGCTGCGCCCACCCTGTTAATAGGCCATAGTTTGGGTGGTTCAGCAGCACTGGCGGTGGCTCAAGACCTGGCGGCAGTCAAAGCGGTGATTACCATTGGGGCGCCTGCAACGGCTGCTCATGTCAAACACTTATTTGCAGATTCTGTCCATGCATTAATGGATAAGCAAACAGTGCAAGTTGAACTGGGTGGGAGAAGTTTTAACATTCAGCGTCAGTTTATTGATGATCTGGAAAAATACAATTCGGTAGCGCATATTAAAGCCTTAAGAAAGGCTTTGTTGATATTTCATTCGCCACTGGATCAGGTGGTTTCCATCGACGAAGCGGCAAGGATCTACACCGCTGCCAAACACCCCAAGAGCTTTGTGTCGTTAGATCAGGCGGATCATCTTTTATCCAACCCGGAAGATTCCCGATATGTGGCAGAGGTTTTATCTGCCTGGGCTGGGCGCTATCTGAAAACGGATCGGATGCCAGCTAAAAAAGAAGATGCCGAAATGCAAATCGTCGAGCCGGGCAGTGTGATTGTGCGGGAGCGGGATAAAAAATTCACACGGGAAATTTTAGCCGGGCATCATCATTTGATCAGTGACGAACCGGTTGCGATGGGTGGCGCAGATCTCGGATTGAATCCCTATGAATTATTACTCGCCGCATTGGGTAGCTGTACTTCGATGACACTGCGTATGTATGCCAATCACAAACAGATTGATTTGCAGGATATCCAGGTCAAATTGCATCACACGCGAATTCATGCGGAGGATTGCGCCGCTTGTGAAGCGCAGGCTCCATTCATTGACAGGATTACACGTAGCATTCAATTGATCGGCCATCTGAATGATCAGCAACGTATCCGGTTATTGGAAATCGCCAATCAATGCCCGGTACATAAAACCCTGCGGAATCAGATGGATATAAAGACCAAGCTGTCTGCCACATAGGCATTGAGAGGCATTGTGTAGATACCAGATTGAGCGAATAACGATAAATTTATTCTATTAAGTTGTTTTCAGACGCATACTGAAACAATTGCATGTTGTTTTTAAAACCCATTTTTTTCAGTATGCGTGTCCGATAAGTGCTCACGGTTTTTATACTGATGGATAATTTTAATCCAATGGCAGTCAAGGATTCTCCGGCGCAGATTAATTTGAAAATATGAAGCTCTCTGTCAGAAAAACTCAGATGTGGCTTCTCTTGATGTTCAGAATCAGCAGGAGTGAGTAATTTTTCGACGATTTCCTGACTTACATACTTTCCTCCATTGGCTATCCGGCGTATCACGCTGATAAGAAGATCGACTGAGCAATCTTTAGTGAGATAGGCGCTTGCACCCAGGCGTATTGCTCTCAGGGCGTACTCATCCTCGGGATACATACTCAAAACCAGAATCTTATAGTTAAATTTCCGTACCTTTAATCGCTTTATCAATTCCAATCCATTCAGATCTTGCAGGTTAATATCCAGAATGATCACATCACAGTCACAATTACAATCATCGACAATTTTTAAAGCGGTGCGTACATTGGGCGCCTCATTCACTACAACAATATCCGGGGTATCTTCCAGAATTTGCTTCAAGCCATTGCGGAAGAGCTTATGATCATCAACCAGTAGTACTTTGATTTTCATTTAATTCTCTATCTATCAACCATTTATATTTCTTCTTGTGTTGTTTTTTATTGGAATGCTTAAGTGTAATATGCAGCCGTGGGGTGAATTATTTTTAATTTCTAAATGACCATTGATCTGGTTAGCACGTTCAGACATTCCATGAATGCCGAATGAATTCGGATCCAGCAATTGTTGTTCAGTGATTCCAACACCGTTATCCCTGATTTCTATGGATATTACATTTTCGATATTAGCAATATTGACTTCTACAATGGTCGCTTGAGCGTGTTGCGCAATATTGTTGAAAGCCTCCTGGAAAATTCTAAAGATTTCTATTTCATACTTCTTTCTAACCTTTTGTAGGGCTTTGTTTGCTATTTCTAAATGACATTTGATATCATGACGTTGCTGAAAATCTTGTACTAATCCTTCTATGGCGGCTTTTAGCCCTAGATTATCCAGGGTGCCGGGGCGTAAATTCTTCGATATCTTACGTATGATCTCGATACTCTCTCCAGTTAATTGATGCAAATCGTAAATTTTTTTCCCTAAAGATTTAAGTTCAATTGATTCAGATTCAATCTTTTTTGAAAGCCAGTCAAGATCCATTCTGATTATGGATAAAACGCCTCCAAGGACATCATGAATTTCCCTGGAAATTTTTGTTCTTTCAGTTTCCCTTATTTTTTGTAAATGTTGCGTTAAGGAAGCCAATTTCATCATTGTTTTCCTTTTTTCCGTGACATCTTCAATCATGCACAAATGGTATAAATGATTGTCTTTATAGTCGATGGAGACTACCGCCATATCAATCCATACAATAGATTGATCAGGACGAACAATTCTACCCGATAGATTAAAATCACGAATCTGACCGGTTTTCATTAATTCTATTTTATCTAGATACATCTCTTGATCATCAGGATGCATAATTTGTATTCTATTAATTTTCTTAAAGGCTTCCCAGGAATATCCGGAAATTTCAATATACTTCTGATTAACATGAACAAACTTCTCTGTCATGGAATTAATCAGCGCTATCCCCAAGGGCGCTTTTTCAAAAATAGTCTGGAATCGTTGAGTAGCAATTCTGGCAGCATCTTCCGTCCGTTTACGTTCAATGGAATAACGAATAACGCGTGGCAATACACCATCAATCATACGCCCTTTAACCAGATAGTCCTGTGCACCGGCTTTAATCATTCGAATGGCAAGCGGTTCATCCGCCCGGTAAGACAATAAAGCGATGGGGATATCTTTGGCGACACTATGCAACCGGTCGAATGTTTCGACACCGTTGCTGTCAGGCAAATTAAGATCAAGCAATATCACATCGAATTTTTTTTGCTGCACACGCTTAAGCGCATCATTCAAGTACTCTACATGCTCCACCATGAATTGGCCCATCATGACATGCAGTAACTCATCTTTTACCAATAATGCATCGGTTGGATTATCTTCAACCAGCAAAACTCGAATTAAGTTCTGATGCATTTGTTTAGAATCTAGAAGTTGGGTTTGGATGGTAACGTTACAATCTGGAACCAGAAATGCTGAACCGATTGCACTATTTGAACGAAGCTGCCCAGATCTATGGGTTTTCTGATATAGCAATTAGTATGATGGTTGTAGGCTTTGGCAATATCCTCGTCGGAATTTGAAGTCGTGAGAATGATGACGGGAATACTTTTTAAGTGAATATCCTCTTTGAGCTCAATCAGCACTTCCATACCGTTCTTCCGGGGCATATTCAAATCAAGCAGAATTAAATCCGGGCGCGGCATGTGGGAGTAGGGATGCTTCTGTTGCAAGAAATCCATAGCCTCTACACCATCGTCAACCACAAACAGATCGAACATGACTTTTGAGGTAATGAGCGCTTCCTTGGTCAGCATGACATCAGTCGGGTTATCTTCAGCCATTAAGATATTGATTAAACGAGACTGTTTATTAAATTGCATGGTATGTTAATTTCTTTTCTCGGGGATAGAAAAATAAAAAGTAGAGCCTTTCCCAGGCTCTGATTTCACCCATATCTGCCCATTATGATTTTCGACGATTTTCTTGCAAATGGAGAGTCCGATACCCGTTCCTGGATAACGCTTGCGCGTATGCAAGCGTTGGAATACACGAAAGATACGGTCAAAATACTGCGCCTCAATACCAATACCATTATCTGCAACTGAAAATATCCATTGATTGTCTTTGAGTGTCGCACTGATATGAATTCTGGGAGGTTCTTCACAAAATTTGATGGCATTCATGATGAGGTTCTGGAATACTTGCGCCAACTGGCTTCGGATACCATATATGGTAGGCAATGGCGTATAGGTTATCTCTGCTTTGCTTTCTGAAATACCATGCTTTATATTGACCAATACGCTATTGAGTAATTCCGGGCAGTCTATGGGTATTTTATTCTTAGGGGCATCAATCCGTGAATAGATGGAAAGATCGTTAATGAGTTCCTTCATCCGCTCGACACCATCCACCGCATGCGAAATGAATTCATCGGCACGCTCATCAATCCGGTTCCCGTAACGTTCCTTGAGAAGCAGGACGCAACCGGACACTGATCTGAGAGGCTCTTGCAAGTCATGTGTTGCAACATACGTGAATTGCTCTAATTCGTTATTGGCGCGAGCAAGTTCTTTAACTTGCAAATCCAGCAAGGATTCCATTTCCTTATGCCGGGTGATGTCGGTACGAATCGAGATATATTGATAAGGCTTTTTATGGGTATCGAGGAAAGGGACAATAGTGGTTTCCACCCAATAGAAAGATCCATCTTTAGCGCGGTTTCTTATCGTATCTTTCCAAACATGCCCCTTTGCAATTGTTTTCCATAGATGACGCCAAAATTCTTTGGGGTGAAATCCGGAATTGATAATGCGATGATCCTGGCCCAGGAGCTCCTCGCGCGAATACTTGGAAATCTGGCAGAATTTATCATTAGTGTAAGTAATTCTTCCCTGATGATCGGTAATGGCGACGATAGAGTGTTCATCAAGCGCCAATTGCAGCATTTCTGATTGATGTAATGCAGCACGGAGAGAATCAATCATTTGGCTGCGCTCAAACCACTTTGCTAAATCAGCCGCAATAATATTGATAAGATTCTGTTCTTCCGGCAAGAAAAGCGCTTTATCTTCCCGGTAAAAGAGATTGATCTGACCGGCTATTTCATGATTGACGCTGATGGTTGAGTGTATGCTGGCAAGCTCGTTACAATCATTACCGGAAACAATTTGTTCTCCGTTAAGCTCAATGCTGCCGGCGGCAATTTCCGGGAACTGTAGCGCCATGATCAAGTGCTGAAGGACTTGCCGAAGCATCTCATGGACCGGAAGATTCAGTTCCAGAACAAAACGAATCTCAGAGATACAGGTTAACTCTTTTACGCGCTCTCTCAATTGTTGCTTAAGCTGGGACTCTTTCTGAATCTGCTCCGTCAGCAAACATCGCAATTGTTCCGCCATCGAAGAAGACGACTCAGAATGTTTGATCAAATCATTAACTCTTTGATTAGAAGATTTAAACAGGTCGTCCAGGCTCATCAATTTTCCATATTTTTCAAGAAATGGTTGTGTACCTGATCATCAAAAGATTGTTTTTTGAGAGTTATCTTACAAAGTTCTTAAATCATATCCGACAAATAACCAGAAAATATATACCGTATTGTTAAACACTTACCCTAGTATAAACGAAATTGGAAGGTACCAGAAGATGGATATGCAGGTTAGACATAACGATACTTATTTGCTGATAGGTCTTATTCTGGAAATCTATAACAGTATGTTATTGCAATATGGAGAGGATAAAGACGTTCTGCAAATAGTCTGCAAGAAATTATTAATCTATGAGCCCTATCGGACCGTATGGATATGTGACAACCCGCCAGACGAAAGCAATCAGATATTGGCTGCAGAAGGAGAGTCAACTGCAGGGTTATCCACGTTATGGAATAGTAAGTTAAGCGCAGATAATCTGTTTACTACAGATATACACAAAAAAGAATCTCTCCAATATATTGAAAAAACGGCCAGTGAAGCAGGCGCTGATGTCTGGCAGGATTTCATGGCAAAAACAGGTGCTTTAACCCTCATTGCCATACCATTGATGATGGGCAATCGATGTCATGGTTCA
>CAKKRO010000087.1:0-1987 GCA_919902625.1 Nitrosomonadaceae bacterium | reverse complement strand
CTCTATATTTGTTCTGAACGATCCGGTTTTTCCAGGAATTCTATGGAAGGATCCTTACTTGCATTGCTGGGGCAATATATCAGCTACAACCTGGAAGTCAGAAGAATCTTAAGAGAACAGGAAAGTTCAATAAAAGAGGAAAAAGTATCCCAATTGGTTTTCGGTTCTGTCAATGAAGGAATAATAGTCACTGATTTGCAAGGCACAATAGTCTCTGTCAATGCCGTATTATCTGAAATTACCGGCTACACCGCACAAGAGTTGATTGGAAATAATCCAAGAATGCTTCAATCGGGAATACATGATAAAGATTTTTACAGTGACATGTGGAAAAAAATTAAACGATACGGGTTCTGGAGGGGGGAAATTTGGAACAAGCGCAAGAATGGAGAAATTTATCCGGAAATACTGAATATTTCTGCCATCAAGGTGGGTGCTGAGCAAAAGTTAAGTGGATATGTGGCGACGCTCTCTGACATCAGTGAGCAAAAAAAGATGGAAAGCCAGTTACATCAGTTGGCATTCTACGATCACTTAACCGGTTTGCCGAACAGGGTATTGTTCAAAGAATCTCTTAAATCGTCTCTTCTCACTGCCAAGCGCAGCCAGCAGATTGTTGCGGTGCTATTCGTTGACCTTGATCACTTCAAAAATGTTAACGATACCATGGGACACGCAGCAGGCGATATCTTGCTCAATGAAGTTGCGATTCGAATAAAGTCCAGCCTGCGGGAAAGCGATTTACTGACGCGACTCGGGGGAGATGAATTTGCCATTATTTTGCAGAACATAAAATCGATAGGCGATCCTGAGATGATCGCAGCAAAAATTATTCAACAACTATCTGAAAAGATAGATATTTTTGATAGAGAAATATATGTCACGGCATCTATAGGCATCAGTATCTACCCGGAGAATGGAGACACTTATGACGAATTGTTAATGAATGCGGATAATGCGATGTATCGTGCAAAAGAGCGAGGAAAAAATCGTTATCAGATATACGATCCAGCCATGAGTCATCATTTAACCAGGCAATTTGAACTGGAAACAGATTTAAGGTCTGCGATAAAAAGAAACCAGTTAGTGCTGTACTACCAGCCGCAGCTTGATATGAGGAGTGGGGAATTTGTTAGCGCAGAAGTCCTGTTACGCTGGCAACATCCCACTCATGGATTGCTTGTTCCAGACCAGTTCATACCGATCGCTGAGCAAACGGGTTTGATTATTCCGATTGGCGAATGGGTATTGCGCGAAGCCTGTGCAACCATAGCACACTGGCAAAAAGAGGCATCATTTCCTATTAAGCGATTGGCTGTCAATGTTTCTGCGGCACAGTTCAACAACAATGATCTGGTCAGGCAAGTGGAATCAGTATTGGCGGAAACCCAATGTAATCCGGAATTTCTGGAAATAGAGATCACTGAGAGCTGTCTGTTACCCATCAAAACGAATGAGTTTAATTTTCACGAAATAGATCTGAAGAATAAATCTCAAAATCATGTTTATACCACCCTGAATAGACTCAAGGCTGTTGGAATCCGGATTTCAGTGGATGACTTTGGCACTGGATATTCTAACCTCTCATTCTTAAAAGAATTTTCCTTGGACTGTCTCAAGATTGATAAGTCATTTATAGAAAATGTCTTTTTAAGAAAAAATGATGAAGCCATCATAAAGACCATCATTGCAATGGGAAGAAATCTTGATATGGAGCTGGTTGCAGAAGGTGTAGAAGATGTTCAACAGCTACAGTTTCTAATTCAAAATCAAGTCGACTTTGCTCAAGGTTATTATCTTTCCCGGCCTATGCCCAAAGAGCAGATTGAGGAATTTATAAAGCATTCAACCTGGAATAAGCAAAAATTGGTTCAAATAAAACAGGATGTTGAAAATTCAGACAATAGGGTGCCCTAAAGTGATAGGAGAACTCCTACTGTGCTTACAGGATAAATCTTGTTGGATTGCCGGAATACCCATACAAAGT
>CAKKRO010000086.1 GCA_919902625.1 Nitrosomonadaceae bacterium | reverse complement strand
ACAACCATTCAAGCCAATATACCCACAACTCACACTGGAGCGGGTGAAGGGAATCGAACCCTCATCGTAAGCTTGGAAGGCTTCTGCTCTACCATTGAGCTACACCCGCGCTATCTATCTAACCATATAAAGGAATACAACTACCGATCAACATAGAGCAGCTTATCCCCAAAATCCCAACATCACTTTTTACACCGATTCCCAACTTGGTGGAGGGGGAAGGATTCGAACCTTCGAAGGCAGAGCCGTCAGATTTACAGTCTGATCCCTTTGACCGCTCGGGAACCCCTCCAAACGAAACCGACGATTATGAATACATTGCACTGATAAGTCAATCTAGTTTTAGACGAATTGCCTGAGGCAGGCTGATTTTCATAGAATCCAATAATAACTCATAAAATGAAAGATGAAAGTAGAAATTACCCCGTACACAATATATAGCCTGGAATTTCTGCAACAAATGATTTTTTCTATAGACGCCCAATAGACCAGACGATCAGATGATTGATCGGGTTCAGAAAGTTGCAACAGGTACGATGGGTAACAAAAAATCGGAAGAATCCATGATACCATACCCAACACATTGATTATAAATAGCATTACATTACTTATTCTGCTAAAATATACTCTTTGCCGCGCAAAGATCTCTTAATGTCATTCAATCACTCCTCTTGCTATCGTTTAGCGCTGCAGGCAGCAGAGAAGCCTGATCATATATCTTGACAAATTAGCGCTCTAACCGTACATTTCGTTCGTTGGAATCGGACATCGGTCTGATGACAACAAAGTAGCTATTGAGATGGGTTCTCCTTTGCAATCCAGCTAATAAATCCAGCTCAAAGTTAAGGCTCCTCAGTCGTCCTATATGAACTCCTCCAGATAATACCGTATACAAATCAACGTATTAAATATACTGGAGGAGTTTACCTAAAAATAAAAAACTAATGAGTCATTATCTATACACCTTATCATTACCCTTTTCAGAAACCTCCTACATAAGAATTTTATTTTTTTGTTGTTCAAATTCCTGCTCCGTAAGCACACCTTCATTACGTAATTGTTGCAATCGCTCTAGTGCAGCCAATGACTCGTTTTTCTGAATTCCTGTTGCAGAAACAGAAATATCCGCTCCGTTTCCTGTTACAGGCTGTTCCTTTACAAAACCCAGAAATCTCCCCATTTTAGTAAGCACTACTTTGATCAAACGCCATAATCTGGGTAGCAACCAAATTGCCACACCCAAAAAAATAACAAACAAAACAAGGAAAATTTCCGGGTGCTTTAAAGCAGTCCATAATCCTGAAAGTACCAGAAGATCCCCCGTGATGGATGCAGACCAATTTGTAACAGGTTCAGGCGATGTATTAATAAGAAGGCGAGTGCCCGCTTTGGCCGCATGACTCGTTGCCGCCACGCCGCCCCCTAAGATTCCAGCCGCAATCTCCAAAGCCGGCGTCACATCCCCAATTGTCCCTGCCGCCAGCATCGCGCCGGCCGGAATACGAATAAACGTATGGATGGAATCCCATGCGGAATCCATTCCGGGTATCTTATCAACAAAGAATTCTATGCAATACATGACACCCGCAGCACCGATCACCAAAGGATCTTCCAATACTGACAACTCGGCAGGCAGATCGATATTACCTGTTGAACCGCCCAGTCCAAGCACCAATAAAACAGCATAAAGATTGATGCCACTCGCCCAGGAAACTCCCATCATTAAAGCTACGGTTGCTAATAAGGCCTCATAATTTTCCATAGTCTGAATGCTCTATTCAAAGAATTTGCCGATAAGCCGAATATTTCGCTTGCGATCAGATTCAGTTACCACGGATCAAAAGTATCGGTATATGTGCTGTTCGTACCACACCTTCCGCAATACTGCCTAATAACAGGCGGCTAAAACCGGATCGGCCATGCGTTCCGATTATGATCAGATCTGCCAGGCTGTTTTTCGCTTCAGCAATAATCACATTGGCAATCCGTTCACCCCGTGCTTCAAGCAGTTTTATTTCAGCCGCCACCCCGGCCTGTTGAAGCTTGTTCTGCGCCTGCGTCAGCATTTTCTCTCCACTGCATCGCATGGCATGAACTAACTCTGCATAATCCAGATAGTTCTCACTATCAAAATACCGGATATCTTCCAATACATGCACCAGTTCTACTTGCGCATTTTGTTGTTGAGCAAATTTACCGGCTTCATCTAACGCACACTCAGAAGTTGCACTACCATCAATCGGTACTAAAATCCGCTGATACATGATACCTCCACAAAAGTGATGTTTTCATAAGCCGGTTCAAAGGAAGAAAGTTTTGTTGTACTCTTCATACCGGCCTATCGATAGTTTAATCTGAAATAAAACACCCGGGCTTGTTTGACCCCGGCAACGTTTGTGCTACATTCCGGTTGCAACATTAAATCAATTCTATAAAAAACCCGACCCGATGATCACTCAGGCCCAATCTCAGCTTCATACTGTCCGGGATCTTTTGCGCTTTGCCGTCAGCCGGTTTAATCAGGCTGGCCTGCACTTCGGTCATGGCTCCTCCAGCGCTTATGATGAAGCGGCCTATCTTATTCTGAAAACCTTACATTTACCACTGGATCAATTGGAACCATTTCTGGATGCGCGTTTGATAGATATTGAACGCCAACAGGTGCTGAATATCCTTGAACGCCGTATCACCGGCCGGATACCTGCCGCCTATCTGACCCATGAAGCCTGGTTGGGGGATTACAGTTTCTATGTCGATGAACGCGTGATTGTGCCGCGCTCGTTCATTGCCGGGTTGCTGCAAACGCAGCTTTCACCCTGGATCACCGATCCCGATACCATTTCTTCCGCACTGGATCTTTGCACCGGCTCAGGTTGTCTCGCGATTCTGATGGCGCACGGCTTTGAGAATGCGCACATCGACGCCGCCGATATTTCTACTCAGGCGCTCGAAGTGGCGCACAAAAATGTACGGGATTATGGGCTGGAAGATCGCATTCAGCTTATTGCATCGGATTTATTCTCAGCCTTAGCAGGCAAGCGATACGATCTCATCATCAGCAACCCGCCGTATGTCAACGCTGAATCCATGGCGCAATTACCCCAGGAATACAGACACGAACCGCAAAACGCGCTGGCCAGCGGGCTGGATGGCCTGGATGCCACCCGCATAATCCTGCAACAAGCCGCCCGATATTTGACCGGTGACGGATGGCTACTGGTTGAAATCGGGCATAACCGGGAAGCACTGGAGCGGGCTTACCCGCAACTGCCGTTTACCTGGCTTGAAACCAGTGCCGGCGATGAGTTTGTTTTTCTGTTAAGACGCGATCAGCTACCCGCATAACGGACTGCCTCAGCAAGTTATGCCACCAAGCTCAGCAAACGCCTGATTTCTTTTTCCTCCAGCTCCAGCCATTGCCCGCGTTTAATCCGTGGCGGCAGATTGACCGGGCCAAAGCGCACGCGCATCAGACGGCTCACCGTCAATCCGATCGCCTCAAACATACGCCGCACTTCGCGATTCTTGCCTTCTTTCAGAATAACACGATACCAATGGTTGATCCCTTCGCCGCCCTGCCCGGCCAAATATGAAAAAGCCGCCAACCCATCGGCTAACTCAACACCCGTGGTCAATTGCGTCATCTGCTCGGGAGTCAATTCGCCCAATACCCGCACCGCATATTCGCGTTCCACTTCAAAACGGGGATGCATCAACCGATTGGCCAATACCCCATCGGTGGTAAAAATCAGCAGCCCGCTGGTATTAAAATCCAACCGCCCAATCGCAATCCATTTAGAAGATCGCAGATGCGGCAACTTGTCGAATACCGAAGGACGGCCTTCCGGGTCATCCCGGCTGACAATCTCACCTTCCGGTTTATGGTACAGCAGGATTTTGGGCAAGCTTTCTTCCAGATTCAAGCGGATCACCCGTTTGCCGATACGCACGACATCTTCCGGCCCAACCCGATCCCCTACCACCGCCGTTCTGCCATTCACGCTGACCCCGCCGGCCGCAATCAGTGCTTCCATTTCCCGCCGCGAGCCTAACCCTTTTTGCGCCAGAAGCTTCTGCAACTTGAATGTAGTCGTTGTTGCCGGAGTGGAAGATACCGGTGCCTGAACTGATAAGTCATCTTGTGGAACAGATATTTTTTTCTTTACCGGCCTGATCGGCCTGTTGACTTTCATTAATGTTTAAACCCAGGAATGGTGGTGATTGAAAAATAACGCTCTGAATGAAACATTCGCCGACTGAGAAATTATAACACTCAGAGGTAATCAAAAGAAATTAACCCATCCAGTTAGTAGCTTAACTCTCTTAATAAGGTATCCGGCTTTATTGAACCACATCAAGCCTCTTGAACCACTAATGAACACTAATGCACACTAATTTTTGAAGCATGAAATGAGCCTGGCTTTTGATTATTCGTGTCTATTCGTGT
>CAKKRO010000085.1 GCA_919902625.1 Nitrosomonadaceae bacterium | reverse complement strand
AAAATGGGTGATCACGTTTATAAAGTTATCGAGATTGTTGGTTCATCGACCAAAAGCAGTGATGATGCCATTCAACAGGCTATCGCCAAGTCCGGTGAAACCCTGCATAACCTGGATTGGTTTGAAGTGATAGAAACCCGGGGACATATTGTGGATGCCAAAATTGCGCACTACCAGGTAAAAATAAAGATCGGTTTTCGTCTGGATTAACCTATCTAACCCAAGATTACCGCGTCATTGCGTAAAAGCGACATAACGCAAAATTTTGTAATACAAAGAGCTTCCGGTTCTGAAGCAGGCGTGTGGATGGAATCAACTTCTATCCACTGTGGTTTATTGCCTGAGCGCCTTAAAAAACCGCCATACTGGCATAAAAACACTCGCTCCAACGTTTTTCCTCTCGCTAGACCATCGTGCTATCGAGGTAGATTCATTACACCGGTCACCCATCAATTTTCAGGAAATTAAAAATGGCTAAAGGTAAGAAATATGATTTTCGGGTCAAGCAGGAGAATGCCTGCTGGATTGCAGAAATTATCAGGAAAGCAAGCTCAAAGAAAACTGTTGTCTCAAAGCGCCAAAGTGGATTTGCTTCCGAATCTGAGGCACGGGAGTGGGGACAACTGGAGCTGAAGGTATTCCTGCAGAATCTGTATGAGCGAAACCAGCATCGTTCCAAACAACACGCTCAGGAATCTGTCGCAAAATAGCTTCTCTAGTGTGTGGGTCACTCTATTTTCGGATAACCTTTTAACGGGTTATTGAAAACTTTCTGCGTTGCATCGGCTGTCTCGAATACGTTTTTCAACGGTCTTCTAAATACTTCACGCTATAATTGCACTTTTACGGTAGAAAAACCAAATTCCATGCAAGAAAAATATCATCCCCAGGAAATCGAGAAGAACGCGCAGCAATATTGGGAACAAACGGCTGCATTCAAAGCGGTTGAAATCCCCGGCAAACCGAAATACTACTGCCTGTCGATGTTTCCCTATCCTTCCGGCAAACTGCATATGGGGCATGTGCGTAATTACACCATTGGCGATGTATTGTCGCGTTACCGCCGTATGCAGGGTTACAACGTATTGCAGCCGATGGGCTGGGATGCATTCGGCCTGCCGGCTGAGAATGCCGCCATGCAAAACAATGTTTCTCCGGCAAAGTGGACTTACGGCAATATTGCCTACATGCGCAAGCAACTGAAAAGCCTGGGATTGAGTATTGACTGGGAGCGCGAAATCGCCACTTGCGATCCGGGCTACTACCATTGGAATCAATGGCTGTTTCTGCGCATGCTGGAAAAGGGGTTGGCGTACCAAACCACCGGCACAGTCAATTGGGACCCGGTTGACCAGACGGTACTGGCGAATGAGCAGGTGATCGATGGGTGTGGCTGGCGCACGGGCGCCCCGGTGGAAAAACGTGAAATCCCGATGTACTACATGAAAATAACCCACTATGCCGATGAATTGCTGGCAGCCCTGGATACGCTGACCGGCTGGCCGGAGCGGGTTAAAACCATGCAGGCGAACTGGATCGGTAAAAGCTATGGGGTCGATATCGTTTTTCCTGCTGACAAGGCATCCGGCACGCCCCGCAACCTGAAAGTTTTCACCACCCGTGCGGATACGCTGATGGGCGCCACTTATGTAGCTGTTGCCGCTGAGCATCCGATCGCCTTGCATGCCGCCAAAAATAATCCATCCCTGGCAGCCTTTATCCAGGAATGCAAACTGGGTTCAGCCAAGGAAGCCGATCTGGCCACGCAGGAGAAAAAGGGCATGGATACCGGTCTGTTTGTGATCCACCCATTGAATGGCAAAAAATTACCGGTGTGGGTTGCCAATTACGTGTTAATGGGCTATGGCGAGGGGGCTGTCATGGCGGTTCCTGCACACGACGAACGCGATTTTGAGTTTGCCACTGAATATTCACTTCCCATTAAAGCAGTTATCAAACCGCTGGAAGGTGATCTGGCGATGCCGCTGACTCAGGCTTATGTTGAACATGGCGTAACCTTTGACTCGGATGAATTTTCCGCGCTGGAATTTCAGGCCGCAGTGGATGCCATTGCAGCGGCGCTGGAACAAAAAGGTCTGGGCAATAAACGCGTGCATTACCGTTTGCGTGATTGGGGTATTTCACGTCAGCGCTACTGGGGTTGCCCGATTCCGCTGATTCATTGTGAATATTGCGGGGTGGTGCCGGTGCCGGATGATCAATTGCCGGTGGTGCTGCCACAGGATCTGGTTCCCGACGGCTCGGGCAATCCGCTGGCCAAGACCCCTTCCTTTTACACATGCTCCTGCCCCAAATGCGGCAAAGTGGCGCGCCGGGAAACCGACACCATGGATACCTTTGTGGATTCGTCCTGGTATTACGCTCGCTATGCCTGTCCTGATCAGACCAAGGCCATGACCGATGAACGCGCCAATTACTGGTTGCCGGCCGACCAATATATCGGCGGTATTGAACATGCCATCTTGCATCTGCTGTATTCGCGATTCTGGAGCAAAGTCATGCGCGATCTTGGCTTGCTGGCTTTGGATGAACCGTTCACCAACCTGCTGACGCAAGGCATGGTGCTGAACGAAATCTTTTACCGTAAATCTGACAATGGGCGCATGACTTATTTCAATCCGACGGAAGTCACCATTCAATATGATGAACAAGGCAAACGGTGTGGCGCAATCCTGCAGGCGGACAATCAACCGGTGGAATCCGGTGGAATCGGCACCATGTCGAAATCCAAAAATAATGGGGTGGACCCGCAAAAACTGGTGGAAGAATACGGCGCTGACACCGCGCGTTTATTCATGATGTTCGCCAGCCCTCCGACACAAACACTGGAATGGGCGGATGCCGGTGTCGATGGTGCCTACCGGTTTCTCAAACGCTTATGGAAGCAGGTCTATACCCACCTTCAGCAGGGCGTTGTTAAGATTGATCCCGCGTTGCTTCAAACACTGACACCGGAACTCAAAGCCCTGCGGTTGCAGTTGCATCAGACCATTGCCAAAGTGAGTGACGATCTGGAGCGGCGCCACACCTTCAATACCGCCATCGCTGCCGTAATGGAATTGATGAATGGTCTGGCAAAGATTCAGGATACCGATTGGGCCGGTCGTCATCTGATGCAGGAAGCTTTGGAGCATATTGTGTTGTTGCTCTCGCCGATTGTTCCGCATATCTGCCATGAGCTGTGGCGTGAACTGAAGCCGGGTACTGAACTGTTTGATCAACCCTGGCCGCAGGCAAACAGCGCTGCAATGGTGCAGGATGAAATCAAACTGATTGTGCAAGTCAACGGTAAATTACGCGGGCAAATCAATGTCGCCAAAGATGCCGGAAAAGAAGCCATTGAAACAGCCGCTTTAGCCAATGAGCAGGTGCAGAGATTTATCGAAGGGCAAACGGTCAAGAAAATCATCGTCGTGCCCGGCAGATTAATCAATATTGTTATATAGTGGCGGCACAAAAAACTTACTTTCATTCGACGATATGATCAATATGAAGCTGACCAAACAGAAAATGCTTGTCCTGGTGCTATTGTGCTTGTTGACCGCCTGCGGCTTTAAACTGCGTGGACAAGTTTCCTCATTGCCATTTAAGTCATTGTATATCTCTGCGCCCGAAGGGCATACCATCGGCATAGATATGGAGCGCGCGATAGGCAGATCATCTACCACCAAGGTGGCGGCTAATCCTGAAGAAGCCGAAGCCGTTTTGCACATAGTCAGCGCCATCAATGAAAGAACCATTCTGTCGCTTTCGGGAGGCGGCCGCGTGCGTGAGTTTCATTTGATTTACCGGGTTGTGTTCCGCCTGGTCGACAAGCAAGGCATTGAAATCGTTCCGAACAATGAGATTTCTTTAATGCGCAATCTCCCGTTCCTGGATGCGCAAATTCTGGCCAAAGAAGCGGAAGAAATATTGCTGTACAAAGATATGCAAGCTGATGCGATTCAGCAGATCATCTGGCGCTTGTCTGCGGTTAAAGTGGAGTGACTGCAATAACCGGTAATTCTGTTCTTCTCTCAAGAGAGCATTCGTAGATATGCGGATAAAATTTGAACAACTTCCCCGGCATCTGCAAAAACAAACTGCTCCGCTGTATACACTGCTTGGCAATGAACCGCTATTGATCCTGGAAGCCGCTGATTTAATCCGCACCCATGCGCATCAACAGGGTTATACCGAACGTGAGCTATTCACCGTTGATCATCATTTTGACTGGTCTGACCTGCTCAATGCGGGTAATCATTTGTCCCTGTTTGGTGATCGCAAAATCATGGATATCCGCATCCCCTCAGGCAAGCCTGGCAAAGAGGGCGGTAAAGCCATTGAAGCCTATTGCGGCGCACTGCCACCTGATACCCTTACACTCATTACACTTCCGCGCATTGACAAGCAGGGGCAGGCAACCAAATGGTTTAAAGCCCTTGAGAGCGCCAGCGTTCTGATCCCGGTCTATGCTGTCGAGCGCGATCAGCTACCCGGCTGGATCGGGCAACGTTTGGGTCAGCAGCAACAAAAAGCGGATACGGATACCTTGCAATTTCTGGCTGATAAAGTGGAAGGCAATCTGCTGGCCGCTCATCAGGAAATCAAAAAACTCGCGCTGCTTTATCCCGGCGGCCATCTGACATTCGACCAGGTGAAAGATGTGGTGCTGAATGTGGCACGCTATGATGTTTATCAATTGTCAGAGGCGATGATTTCAGCCGATACCCCTCGTTACGCCCGGATTCTGACCGGACTGCGAGGCGAGGGCACTGCTCCGCTTCTGATTCTTGCCACCTTGGCCGAGCAGATCCGTCAATTGATCTTCATTCGCAAAGGGCTCGATCAAGGCCAATCCGCCGCGCAATTACTGCAGGCAGCCAGAGTCTGGGGAGACCGGCAAAGAATCGTTATGGCCGCAGCTAAACGCATCAGCTTCCAATCCTTGACGCAAGGATTATCCTGCGCGGCAAAAATAGACCGGGTCATTAAAGGGGCTGCGCAAGGCGATGCCTGGGATGAGCTGTTGCAACTGGGTCTGCGCTTTACCATCCATGAGTATTGGCATTCCAGGCAAATGACAGACAGTTGAAGTAAAGCTGAAAATACAAATAACGGTGTACAATTTAAAAATAGATGTAAGAAAGTTACTTGCAAGTGTAGAAAACTCGAAAAGGAAGCAGGTGAGTATTATGAAAAGATTAATGACTGCTGCATTTTTTATCAGTGCGGTTACGCTATCGGGTTGTGCGGCATCATCAGGGAATAATCGCACGACTTACATTTCTCCCGCGCAATTTCAAACTTATAATTGTGATGAATT
>CAKKRO010000084.1 GCA_919902625.1 Nitrosomonadaceae bacterium | reverse complement strand
CACTCATGCTTTCTGCATCCCAATATCAATTTCAACAAGTTATAAAATATTCTAAGGAAACGCTGAATAATTGTCTGCGCAAGTGATCTGCTGCGTTGGGTGGTGCTCGAAAATTCGCCTATCTGTATGATATGTCTCATTTCCTGCGCTCCATCCGCCTTGCATCTCATCTTGCTCGCCGAATTATTCTGCGTTTCCCTAACGGTAACGTGTCATCACCGTGCCGTCAACTTCCTGTACCACCTACGGTTAGTCCGTCTATGCGTAATGTCGGCTGCCCCACACCCACCGGCACACTTTGGCCTTCCTTACCGCATGTTCCAACACCCGGATCCAGTGACATATCGTTCCCGATCATGGAAACCCGTGTCAGCACATCCGGGCCATTTCCAATTAAAGTAGCCCCTTTAACCGGATAGGTGATTTTTCCATCCTCAATCATATAAGCCTCTGCGGCTGAGAAAACAAATTTCCCGCTGGTAATATCGACCTGCCCGCCGCCAAAATTGGCTGCATACAAACCATGCTTGACGGAAGCGATGATTTCCGCCGGATCCTTATCACCATTCAGCATATAAGTATTGGTCATGCGTGGCATAGGGACATGCGCAAAAGACTCGCGCCGGCCATTACCGGTCACCGGCAAATCCATCAACCGGGCGTTCAGGCTGTCCTGCAAATAGCCCCTAAGTATGCCATCTTCTATCAATACAGTACATTGCGTCGGATTACCTTCGTCATCAATATTTAATGATCCGCGTCTTCGCGGAATGGTGCCGTCATCAACAACGGTCACGCCGGGAGCTGCGACGCGCTCACCCACACGGCCTGAGAAGGCCGAACTGCCTTTGCGGTTGAAATCCCCTTCCAGGCCATGGCCAATCGCTTCATGCAGCAATATGCCAGGCCAGCCACTCCCCAAAACTACCGTCATGGTGCCGGCAGGCGCAGGGCGTGCATCCAGGTTCACTATGGCCTGATGCACCGCTTTTTTTGCATAATCATGCAAAACCTCATCGGTAAAATAAGCATAGCTAAAACGCCCCCCTCCCCCGGCAACCCCCTGTTCACGCCGCCCATTTGCTTCAGCGATCACCTGTAGAGACAACCGTACCAACGGCCTCACATCCGCCGCAAGCAATCCATCGCTGCGCATGACCAGCACCACTTCATACTCACCCGCCAGCGATGCCACCACTTGAGTAATCCGTTGATCAAGCTGCCGGGTATACCGTTCAAGCCTTTCCAGCAAGGCGACTTTATCCGCATCCTTAAGACTCGCGATCGGATCTTCCGGTAAATAAAGTTGCGCGGGCCGCCCTGCCTCATTATGTTTAGCCGCTTGTACTGCATGCATGCCGCCTTGATGGGCGATTGCCCGTGTGGCCTGCGCCGCTGACACAAGCGCCGGCATGCTGATATCATCGGAATAGGCGAATCCTGTTTTTTCCCCGCTGATCGCACGAACCCCGACCCCTTGCTCGATATTGAAACTGCCCGACTTGACAATACCCTCTTCCAGCATCCAGCCCTCAGAACGGCTATACTGAAAATAGAGATCAGCATAATCAATGTGATGGGTCAGTATCTGCCCCATCACTTGTTGCAACCCGGCAGCATCAACGCCGTATGGCGACAATAAGCAACGATCGGCAATGGCATAAAAATCTTTTGTTTCTGTTATGCATTCAGTCGTCATAATATCTATTTTTTTGTTCACTGCCTGATCAAAAATGAGTGTTTACCCAAGTTACCGCTCTTGGAAAAAGCAATGTGAGCACATTGCTCCGGCACAACGTTTAATTTAACAATATTGCAAGATCCGATGATCCAATGCGGGCAAATTCGTCCGCAAACTGGCCTGATATTCCGGGTCAATTGTGGCGACCACAGCCCCGGAACCACGCGGCAAACGCTCCATCACAACACCCCAGGGATCAACGATCATACTGTCCCCATTCGTCTCACGTCCATTCACATGATACCCCCCTTGTCCGGGCGCTATCACATAAGCCATATTTTCAACCGCGCGTGCGCGCACCAGCACTTCCCAATGCGCTTTGCCCGTGATGGCAGTAAATGCGGCAGGCGCCAGGATAATATCAACATTATTCATCATACGGAATAACTCCGGAAACCGTAGATCGTAGCATATCGATAAACCGATGCGGCCAAACGGAGAATCCACAGCCACCACCTGATTCCCTGCTTTAATGGTTTTTTCCTCGGCATAGTGCTCATGCCCCAGTTGCAGGCCAAACAAATGAATTTTATCGTAACGCGCAACCTGCTCCCCGTTATCCGCATACACCAGGCAGCTATTATAAACCTTGTCCGGCTCGGACGAAGCTAATGGCACCGATCCGCCCACCAGCCATATTCCCAGACGTTTAGCCGTATTACTGAGAAATTTTTGTATCTGACCCTCACCCGGTTGTTCCCGGACAGCCAATTTATCGGTGTCTTTCATTCCCATGATACAAAAATACTCGGGTAATACCACCAGTTGGGCTTTTTGAGAAACCGCCTCCTCAATCAGGCGCGCCGCTTCTTCCAGGTTGGCGGATACGCTCGGGCCTGAAGCCATCTGGATGGCGGCGACACGAAAACCTTGGCGTTTTTCATTTTCAGCCGCTGACTGATGATGTTTAGTGGTATCGTTTGACATTCTTCGGTTGCTTTGATTATCTGAATTCCCGGTAAAAACCGGCCTTTGACTGATACCTTAACATTTCCTGTGCATCATCAGGCGCTTTTTTACACATCCCTGGTTCAATCAGGGATTCATTTAAACCAAACCGGATTCTAGCATTTACTCTGATAAGGTTCTATTTCGATTTACGATTAATCTGATGTCAGCAGGCACTGTCTTTGTTATGCTATAAAACTCATTGCTGATTACTTAATTATGCACACCGCCGATCACTCTCCCGATGCGATTCTTACCGCCGCCTTACCTTTTAGCCGTTATGTACAGCGCATACTGGATGGCGAGCCTGCGCGAAAATCAGCGCTGCTAAAAGAACTTCAGCTTCCTTACAAAAAAGACGAAATGCAGTCATTCCTGGATTCTCAATCCAGGCATATTACCAGCGAAGAGGACTTGCATCGCGCACTGCGCGACCTGCGCAAGCAAGTCATGCTCCGGTTAGCCATCCGCGACATCAGCGGCCAGGCTGATTTGTTCGAAGTCATGTCCAGTATGACCGGACTGGCTGAAGTCAGCATCAATTGCGCGCTCAAGCACCATGAGAACTGGCTGACACAACCCGGCCGTTTTGGATCTCCCCAAGGAGAACACAGCGGCGCCACCCAGCACCTGCTGGTTGTCGCCATGGGCAAGCTGGGCGGGGGCGAGCTCAACGTATCCTCCGATGTCGACTTGATCTTCGTCTACCCGGAAGATGGCGAAACCGATGGCGCCAAATCCATTTCAAACCATGAATTTTTTGCGCGGCTTGGACGCAAACTGATTGCCAGCCTCAATGACTATACGGTAGACGGCTATGTATTCCGGGTCGATATGCGCCTGCGTCCGCAGGGTGAAAACAGCCCTCTGGCAATCAGTTTCCCCATGCTGGAAGAATACTTCATTCACCAGGGCCGGGAATGGGAACGGCACGCCTGGATCAAAGGCCGGGTGATCACCGGACACCCGGATACCGGGGCCGAATCGATACTGATGGAGAAAATTGTCAGGCCCTTTGTGTTCCGCAAGTATCTGGATTTCGGGGCTTATGAATCCATGCGCAGCCTGCATGCCCAATTGCGCAAGGAAGTCGAACGGCGCGAAATGCATGACAACATCAAACTGGGCCCCGGCGGCATTCGTGAAATCGAATTTATCACGCAGGTTTTTCAGTTGATCCGGGGCGGACGCGATGTCGATCTGTGCATCCGGCCCACATTAAGCGTTTTACAGCGCCTGCAGAAAAAACAGCAACTGCCGCAGCAAGCCATCTCTGAACTCACCCATGCCTATCATTTCCTGCGCAAACTGGAACACCGGCTGCAATATCTGGATGACCAGCAGATACAAACATTGCCTTTAAATTCCGCCGATCAAACCCTCATCGCCACTGCGATGGAGTTTCCAGACTACGCCGGTTTCATGCAGCAACTGGACATTCACCGCAAGAATGTGACCCGGCATTTTGATCTGATTTTCGCCACCCCCCGGAAATCACCCGCCCACGACATGCTGGCCTATCTGTGGCAAACTGAAACACAAGACACCTCGCACACGGAAGCAGCCGCCACCCAACTGAGCACCCTGGGATTTACCGAACCGGCAAAAATCTCAGAACGGTTACGATTGTTTTATCAAGGCACGTTCTATCACCAACTGCCCGAATCCAGCCAGCAGCAAATCAACACGCTGGTTCCCATGCTGATTGAAGCGGTCGCCGAACTGCCCCCGGTTGAAACCACACTGGAACGCATGCTGCAGCTACTGGAAAGCATCAGCCCGCACGCATCCTATCTGGCGCTTTTACTGGAACACCCGCATACCCTGCAACGGGTGGCGGAACTCGCCAGCGTCAGTCAATGGGCCAGCGATTATCTGGGACGGCACCCTATTTTACTGGATGAATTATTACGCCATGATGCACCGCACCCCGTGCCGGATTGGGACGCGCTCAAAAACGAACTCAGCTATCAGTTGAATCATGTCAACAACCCGAAGAATGACGTAGTGGAATGGCAAATGGACGTGCTGCGGCATTTCCAGCATGCCCAGGTGTTCCGGTTATTAGTCACCGACCTGGAAGGCTCCTTGCTGCTTGAAACACTGAGCGACCACCTGACCGCGCTGGCCGACCTGGTTCTGGATACGGTATTGAATCTGGCTTGGTCAGGCCTGAAAAAACGCCACCGGGAGGAACCCGCGTTCGCCATCATTGGTTACGGCAAGCTGGGGGGAAAAGAACTCGGCTATGCCTCCGATCTCGACATGATTTTTCTGTATGAAGATGATCACCCTGATGCAGCCGAGATTTACACCAAACTCGGGCAAAGCATCAACGCCTGGCTGACCCGCCACACGTCGGCAGGCTTGCTGTATGAAACGGATCTGCGCCTGCGCCCCAACGGCGCTACCGGCTTGCTGGTCGGCTCGATGGAAGCGTTTGCGCAATACCAGCGCACACAGGCCTGGGTATGGGAACACCAGGCGTTAACCCGGGCGCGCTTTGTCGCCGGTGACCGGCAGGTGACGGAAGCTTTCGAAAACACCCGCAAGGAAATTCTTTGCCAGCCGCGCAATCTCACTGAACTCAAGCAGGACATTCTGAGAATGCGCGAGAAAATGCTGGATGTTCACCCCAATCCCACCCCCCTGTTTGACATCAAACATGACCGGGGCGGCATTATCGACGTGGAATTCATTGTGCAGTATCTGGTACTGGGTTATGCCTGCCAATATCCGCAACTCACCGGCAATATCGGCAACATCGCGCTGCTGAAACTGGCGGGAGAACTGGCACTCATCCCCATGAGCACGGCGGAAAAAGTACGCTCCGCCTACCGGGAATTCCGGCGCATCCAGCACCGCCAGCGCTTAAAGGGTGACGCCGACATGGCCGGCACGCTGCCTGTTGACGGCCAGACGCAGAAATTCACCCGCGTGGAAGGCAGCCGTTTGAAGGATGACCGTATGGCGGTATTGGCGCTGTGGGAGGAAGTTTTTGGCGTGTGATTCTTTCAGATCAACCTTGCACTCTTTGCTTTATCCATTC
>CAKKRO010000083.1 GCA_919902625.1 Nitrosomonadaceae bacterium | reverse complement strand
CTAGAACATTTTATGCAATACGATGAATGAATGCGGGGGAGTTAATGGAGGGTTTTTTTCTTAGCCGGCAGCCAATTCTGGACCGTAACCAAAACTTAGTTGCATTTGAGTTACTTTTTAGACACGAAGAGACTGAGGAAATAGCAAGTGATGCTAATAACTTGTCTTCAACAGCCAATGTCATCGTGAATGTTTATGGTCAGTTAGGTATTCAGAATGTGTTGGGCCGGCTGCGGGGGTTTATTAATGCAGACCCCGATCTGATTATGAGCGACGTTATCAGTTTATTGCCCAGTAAGCATGTCGTGCTGGAGTTCAAAGCATCTGCCTCAATGACCGGAGAATTTACGCAGCGTTGCAGCGAATTAAAGCAGAAAGGGTATCAA
Organism: Nitrosomonadaceae bacterium; assembly: GCA_919902625.1. GTDB lineage: Bacteria > Pseudomonadota > Gammaproteobacteria > Burkholderiales > Nitrosomonadaceae > Nitrosomonas. Next base: position 1,589 of record CAKKRO010000083.1, on the reverse strand, counting down.
TTTGCTCTCAATAATATCGTTGCAATAAACAGTACAGTTGAGCAATTACTGCCGGTAGTCAGTGTGGTGAAAGTCGATATTCTTGCGCTTGAGAAAGATGAGCTTGCAGCACTGGTCACTGAACTCAACCGCTGGCCAGTTTTGCTTCTGGCATTGAATGTGGAGAGTCATGAACAGGAGGCGTGTTGTATGCAACTGGGCTTCCAGATGTTCCAGGGTTATTTTTTTGCAAAACCTGAGATTATGTCAGGAAAGCGTGCCGATCCAGGAAAGTTGTCATTATTGAAGCTATTAACATTAGTGATGGGCGATAGCGATATTGATGAAATTGAAAAGGAATTTAAACATCAGCCCGGATTAAGTTACAACTTGATGCGCATGGTGAACTCGGTTGCCAGTGGCCTGCCCCAAAAGATCAACTCTATCAAGCATGCAATCATGATATTGGGACGTAAGCAACTGCAGCGATGGATACAGTTGTTGCTTTATACCGCCGATCAATCAGGCGACAGTATGTCGAATGCTTTAATGCAAACAGCCGCAGCACGTGGAAAATTGATGGAGTTGATTGCGACGGCAGAGCGCCCGCACGATAAAAATCATCAAGAAAGAGCATTTATGGTCGGAATTTTATCCTTGCTTGATGTGCTGCTGGGTATTGAGATGCAGCAAATAGTGGACAAACTGGGTATCCCCGATGACATGAGTCAGGCATTAATGACCCGGGAGGGGCGTCTGGGCCAGGAATTAAAATTAGTTGAAGCCAATGAAAAGGGTGAGATTACTGTCATTCAATCTTTGTTAACCGAGTTGGGTTTTCTGAGCTTGAGTGAATTGGCGGATATAGAGATACAAGCAATTGGATGGGCTAACCGGATTGGTGAAGTTGCTAATTAATTCCATCTCTCATCAATAAGATGCTCGAATGAAACAGGAATCACGGGTGGATGCTTCAGATACTTTTTAGGCAGGTTTGGCAGCTTGATAGCTTTGGTCAAGATGAGTAACGAGGAGAAAAGTATGGTTGAAATGCAATCAGAAAATAACAAAATGGATAATCAGATCGCAGTTGAATCAGCGCCAGTAGATCAAGACGCAGCTTTATGTAATGTCGAAGTCGATGAGTACTTTATGAATATCAAAGGAGAACTTGGTCAGGTTGACCGGCTAGTCAGTGATGCAGTCAATAATCTGGTTATTAACTTTAGATATATCAGTAAGTTGACCCAATCACACCATGACATGGTTTTGACCATTGAGAAAATGGCTGCTCCTGAGGGCAGTAAACCTATCCTTGAGCTACTGGGAAAGCAAATGATTATTGCGGACAAAATAGAACAGGAACTGGAAACGGCAATTACTTCATTACAGTTTGGAGATTTGGTCACACAATTACTTGCACATACTACGCGCCAAGTTGAAATACTTAACATGGAACTGCAGCGTATTGACCGGCAAAGCAATTGGGAAAACGGGCAGAAAACCTTGTATACGTTACATGAAGGGATTTCAAAGGCAGTTGAGGTGGCCAATGCTAAAGGTAAAAGAAAACCGGTTGTGCAGCAAGGTATGCAGATGGGTGATATTGA
>CAKKRO010000082.1 GCA_919902625.1 Nitrosomonadaceae bacterium | reverse complement strand
ATGCTTTCTACCAGTTGCTGCACCAGGGCACGCAAACCGTTTCAGCCGATTTCCTAGCCCCTTGTCAAAGCCATCACCCGATAGGTCATCATCACCATTTGTTACTGGCCAATTTCTTTGCCCAGACCGAGGCACTGATGTGCGGCAAGAATGAACGCGAAGCGCGCGCCGAACTTGCAGCGCAAGGGTTGAGCGGTAAATCACTGGAAAAGCTGCTGCCGCATAAAATTTTTCCCGGAAACCACCCGACCACTTCCATTTTATTCAAAAAACTCGACCCCAAAACGCTGGGTTCTCTCATTGCACTGTATGAACATAAGGTTTTTGTGCAAAGCGTGATCTGGAACATCAACCCATTTGATCAATGGGGCGTGGAACTGGGCAAGCAACTGGCCGGAAAAATCCTGACCGAGCTGGAACAGGACTCAGCAGTGACTTCCCACGATACCTCCACCAATGGATTGATCAATTATTTCAAAGCGAATCGGTAAAAATACCCTTCATGTTATCCTCCCAAGAACTGCGCGTTCTGTTTATCACCTCTGAAGTTTATCCTTTATGCAAAACCGGCGGCCTGGGCGATGTCAGTGCGGCGCTCCCCGCCGCATTGCGTTCAATACATACGGATGTACGGCTGCTGATTCCTGGCTATCCACAGATTCTGGCAGGCGTTAAATACAAATCCAGAATCGCCGAATTCGGTGATTTACAGCAATTCCCGCCTGCCGCACTGCTCTCGGCCAGATTATCGCTCAGCAAATCTGAACACATTCCGGTCTTTGTGATCGATTGTCCCGGACTTTATCACCGCGAAGGAGGACCATACCAGGATGCGCTTGGGCGCGACTGGCCGGATAATGCATTGCGCTTCGGGCTGCTTTCAAAAATCGGCGCCATCCTGGCCAGTGATCTCAGTCCGCTTGCCTGGCGGCCGCACATTGCGCATTGCAATGACTGGCAAAGTGGCCTGACCCCTGCTTATCTGCATTTTCATCCGGGGAAAAAAGCAGCCACTCTGATGACGATCCATAATCTCGCGTTCCAGGGCATATTTCCACCCGGCAGCGTCGTCCAATTGGGGCTGCCGCCGGCCAGTTTTGACATTAACGGTGTTGAGTACTATGGCAACCTATCCTTTCTCAAGGCGGGACTCTACTATACCGACCATATCACCACGGTCAGTCCCAATTACGCAAAGGAAATTCAAACAGAAGCGTTGGGTTTTGGCCTGCAGGGATTACTGGCAGCACGCCGCCGCAATATGACCGGCATTATCAATGGCATCGCCACCAACGAATGGGACCCCGCGATAGATCCCCATCTGGCAAAAAACTACAGCAGCAAAAAACTCTCCGATAAAGCAGCGAATAAAAGCGCTTTGCAGCAGCAGATGGGGCTAACGGTTGATGCCGATATCCCGTTATTCGGTGCGGTCAGCCGCCTGAGTCACCAGAAAGGCACTGATCTGCTGATCCAGGTAGCCCCCCAACTGGTTAAACTACCGGCCCAACTGGTTGTCCTCGGCAGTGACCATGCCGGGCTGGAACACCAGCTATCCGTGCTAGCCAAGGCTTATCCTTATGCAATCGCCGTGCACATCGGTTTTAGTGAAGCCCTGTCGCACCTGATTGAAGCTGGAATCGATTGCTTCCTGATGCCTTCACGCTTTGAGCCGTGCGGCTTGAATCAAATGTATAGCCAGCGCTACGGCACGCCACCCTTGGTACATGCCACCGGCGGCCTGCTCGATACCGTCGTGGATTACACGCCGGCAACGCTTGCCAGCGGAAGCGCCAGCGGCTTCTTATTTCATCCAATGACCGCCGACAGCCTGCTGAACACGATCAAACGCGCCGCGACTGCCTATCATCAGAAGAAAATCTGGCGGCAATTGCAGAAAAACGGCATGGCCAAAGACTTTAGCTGGCATGCCAGTGCAACGGCCTATCGGGAACTGTATTCATCGCTGCTACGCTGATGAATGGTTTCTTTACGATATGATTTGCCCTACTATGGCAACCACTCACGGTATTTTTGTCACGTGAAAATCAAAATGCATTATTGTAAGATCCTTTCTTATTCATCCTTTGATGTAAATGTTAACCACACTGTGGCGTGCCATGCGAATGTCTCTTGCGAGAGGCGCAATTATTATTTTGCTGTTCCTGCTCAGCAGTTGCAGCATGCTGCGTCTGGGCTACGATCAAGGACCGCAACTGGTCTGGTGGTGGCTCGATGGTTATGTCAACTTCAGCAATGAACAGACTCCGCATGCCAAGGAAGCGATCCGAAAATGGTTTGCCTGGCACCGCACAACCCAGCTCCCCGAATATGCGGCCTGGCTATCCACGCTGCGCAGCCGGATCGGCGATCCGGTCACACCAGCACAGATCTGTGGCTGGTCTGAAGAACTGCGCAATACGATCGCACCGGCACTTGATCACACGATGCAGCTCGGTGCGCCGTTAGTACCGAATCTGGGTGAAGCGCAGTGGCTCAGCATTGAACGGCGTTATGCCAAGGGCAATGACGAGTTTCGCCGCGACTTCCTGCAACCGCACGCCGAAGAGCGTCTGGCGGCATCCATCAAGCGCATCGTCAAACGCGTCGAGAATATCTATGGCAGCATCGATGAGGCTCAGCATCGTTTGATCGTTGCCGGCATTGAAGCTTCACCGTTCGACCCGGAAGCCTGGCTGGCCGAGCGCCAGCGCCGGCAGCATGAAACCCTGTTAACACTGCGCCGTCTGGCTGCCGAGCAGGCTGAAACCGAACATGTCATCGCTGCATTGCGTGGTTTGATCGAACGGGTGCAACGATCTAACGATAGGGATTATCGCGCTTATCAAGTAAAACTGACCGAATATAACTGCGCTTTTATCGCAACTGTGCACAACAGCACCACTCCCATCCAGCGTCAGCATGCGCACGACAAGCTAAAAGGCTGGGAAACCGATCTGCGCAAGCTGTCTACCCCTATTTGATAGCACAAAAGTGCATGGGATAGCGACGTGGCAATGTCGTCAATTTAAATTTAAGCTATTGTGAAATCTATTTTTGGTGCAGATATCCCGTTCAGAGAATTGGCGTTTATTCATGTCAGGGTGTTGATTATTTGTTCTACTCCTAGGAGCCTGTCGGTCTTAAGACCAATCTACTGCGCCAATGAGATAACGGTTCATATTTCCTCAATTTTTCGTTGCATAGTCTAGCTATGCGCCTCAAAATTAAGAAAATCTGTACTCGTTCTCCCACTTGGCTCGTGACGATTGCTTAAGTCCGACAGGCTCCTAGCGCAAAGAGCGAACTTGCTTCCACAAAACAATGCACTTAACTTACCGTTCATACGCCAGCACGGGCGCCAGCCATTTCTCGGTTTCTTCCACTGTCCAGCCTTTACGGCTGGCATAGTCTTCCACCTGATCTTTGCCGATCTTGCCGACCGCAAAAAAGGTGGATTCGGGATGCGCGAAATAAAAACCCGATACGGCCGCCGTGGGCACCATGGCAAAGGATTCCGTAATGATGATGCCGGCATTTTCAGTGGCATTCAGCACTGCAAACAAAGGGCCTTTTTCGGTGTGATCCGGACAGGCCGGGTAGCCCGGCGCGGGGCGGATACCTTTATATTCTTCATTAATCAATTGCTCATTGCTCAAGGTTTCATCCTTGGCATAACCCCAGAATTCGCGCCGTACCCGCGCATGCATGTGCTCGGCAAAGGCTTCTGCCAGACGATCCGCCAACGCTTTGAGTACAATCGCACTGTAGTCATCGTTCGCGTCTTCAAAGGCTTTGACGCGTTCATCAATGCCAAACCCGGCGCCTACGGCAAACAGGCCAATGGTGTCCTTAACGCCGGTTTCCTTCGGTGCAATGAAGTCAGATAAGCACCGGTTGGGTTTTCCTGAGGGCTTCTGGTCTTGCTGGCGCAGGCAATGGTAGGTCATGGCCAGCTTGCTGCGTGAAACATCGGTATAAATTTCGATATCGTCGCCGACGGAATTGGCGGGAAACAAACCGATTACAGCATTGGCACTCAGCCATTTCTGTTCAATAATTTTCTTTAACATGATTTGCGCGTCGCGGAATAGCTGACTGGCCGTTTCACCCACCACTTCATCCTGCAGAATGTCCGGGTAGCGCCCGGCCAGTTCCCATGCCTGAAAGAATGGCGTCCAGTCAATATACGGTACGATCTTTTCCAGCGGATAATTATTCAATGTCCGGACACCAATCAGTTCCGGCTGATACGGCTGGTAGTTTGCCCAGTCTGTCGTATACGCATTGGCACGCGCTTCGGCCAGCGTCAGAAGCTTCGCCGGTCCTTTCTTGTTTTTGTGCTGGGTGCGCACTTTCTCGTATTCATCCTTGATTTCCTGCGCATAACCCGCCCGCAAATCCTGCGACAGCAGATTACTGCATACACCCACCGCACGGCTGGCATCAGGCACCCAAACGGTTATCCCTTCATAATGCGGCGCAATCTTGACAGCGGTATGCACCCTGGAAGTGGTTGCGCCGCCGATCAGCAAGGGAATAGTGAATCCCTCGCGTTGCATTTCCTTGGCCACATGCGCCATTTCTTCCAGGGAAGGCGTGATCAGTCCTGACAGACCGATAATATCGGCCTTTTCACGCCGCGCCATATCCAGAATCTGCGCACTGGGCACCATCACGCCCATATTGATCACTTCGTAGTTGTTACACTGCAATACTACGGTGACAATATTCTTGCCAATATCATGCACATCGCCCTTCACGGTGGCGATAACAATTTTTCCCTTCGGCTTGTTATCGCCCGATAATTTCTTTTCGGCTTCAATGAAGGGAAGCAAATGCGCCACCGCCTGCTTCATCACGCGGGCTGATTTAACCACTTGCGGCAAAAACATTTTACCGGCGCCAAACAGGTCTCCCACAACACTCATGCCTTCCATCAGCGGCCCTTCGATCACCTGAATCGGGCGGCCGCCTTTCTTTTCAATCTCCACACGCATCGCTTCAGTATCTTCCACGATAAAAGTGGAGATCCCCCGAACCAGGGCATGGGTCAGCCGTTGCTGCAGCGGTTCATCGCGCCAAGCCAGATCTTCAACCTGTTCCTTTTTCTTGCCTTTGAAATTTTCGGCAAATTCAACCAGCCGTTCGGTTGCATCAGCGCGCCGGTTCAGTATGACGTCTTCAACCTTTTCCAGTAACTCTACCGGAATATCCGAATAAACGCCCAATTGTCCGGCATTCACAATGCCCATGGTCATGCTGGCCTTGATCGCGTGGTACAGGAAAGCGGTATGAATGGCTTCACGAATGGGTTCATTACCACGGAAGGAAAATGACACATTGG
>CAKKRO010000081.1 GCA_919902625.1 Nitrosomonadaceae bacterium | reverse complement strand
TCGTCAGACGCCAGATTGATCCCGCCGTGGTCAGCGTCACGCAAGTGCATGGCGGCAACACCTGGAATGCGCTGCCGGATTCGGCTGACTTATTACCGGCTCTAAAATAATCGAACAAGCATAGACAATTATGCATAACGGATCAAGGTTAGTGTTTGAATTAAACAACCCGCACGAAATGTTGCATGATTACTTCCTTCGGAAATTCCGAATGGGGTTGTTTTGCCGTTTCTTGAAGTGTGCGAGCATTTTTCATTTATCGCGACCCCTAATGCCGCAAGAACAATTATTCTTGGTTATAGACCTGAACATCCCGCTGGAATTTATTTTTAACAAACTTACCGGACTTATCGCCATACATTTATTTCCTGGTTCGGGTATAGATAGCCACGCCAACCCGGTCAATATGCGCGATCAGCTCGGTATTCTCAAGCTGGCGGTATTGCGATAAATCGACGGAGTAAGGCAGCATCAGATCGTCAATCTGGTCTTCAATCTGCATGAATTCAGCGAACGAAATCGCGCCGCCTTTGATGGTCAGATCGATATCGGAGCCTGCGCGGTAATTTCCTTTGACGCGTGAGCCGTAAATCAGCACCGAATCAATGGCGTCATGCCGCGCAAATACGCTGTTGAGTTTTTCCAATGTGGCAGGTGGCAAACCAAACGGGCGCTCCTCGGTCATGGCTGGTATTTTTCCATTTCCATTTTCAACGCGGCGAACAATGGATAGTAACTGTGAATGATCACATCCACCAATTGCTCGGCAGTGCGCTCATCGTAGGTGTGCGAAGAGATATTGCGGCTCTGTATCATGGCCATCCACTGTTCGCCATCCTGAATCAGCTCAACCTTGAATGCTTCACGGGTCGCGTCTTTTGAACCTTTGATATTTTGATTGCCCTGATCCCGCAAAAAATCCTTCAACATATTCCAGGCTAATTCATGCGTGAATTCGAACGCCTGAATAACACCCTGCTTTTCCAGTTGGCTGAGTGCGCGTTGATTACTGAGATCAACAGCACTTCGCAGTTGCAGCAATGCTTTTTGGTAATTGGCAAAACGCTGCTGCCAGCGGATATCAGGATCGTTCATTTGGATTTACTTTAGGCTCAAGCCTTAATTGTTATCAATTAATTTGTCGTGATCAAATTTACCGTTAAACTTAGCGGCGATGACCGGTGCAAATGACGAGGACGATCAATTACTCATCATGAACTTCATCCACCATAGGATAGTAGCTCATGCTTTACAGTTTCCCAATCGAGAATTGGATCTGCTGGATTACGCAAGACTTCTGCAGGCTTCAGTTGCAAACTCAACGAAACTTCGGCCATTGACTGGGATTACGAGCATCATGTAATACAGCTAAAACATACACCAAATCCTGCCGCACGGCATAAAACAGGCCATAAGGAAAACGAGGAAGAAACGCGCGATGCACTTTGGGAATTACTTCTGCATAAAGCATAGGCGCTTGTTCCAGACGTTTAAGCTGTAACGCTATTGCAGCAACAAACTCTTCACCCAGACCAGGATTCTGCATTTCATACCACGTTCGAGCTTCTCCAATTTCCCGCAATGCCCGTGCGGAAAATTTCAGACGGAACGCCATGAACCATCATTCAGATGTGATTTGACTTGCTCCCATGAAAATCCGGCATCCGGGTTTTCTTCGAATTCCGCCAAACGGGCCTCAAGTTCGGCTTTTAGCTCTGGTGATATTTCAACAGCTTCCGGTACGGCTGCGACACTATCCCAAATGAGCTCAACGAGACGAATTCGCTCCTGCACCGGTAATTGAAGAATGTCGGAAATGGAAATATTTTTCATAGTAATGATTGTACGCTATAAAGATATTACTACCACAAGCAATTGTTTAGATGAAAGTTATCTTGTTGTTATCTGACGGCCTGTAGGTTGGGGTGAGCTTGTAAACCCCAACTTTTCACCGTTCGCCATAACCGCTTTCACCGTTGCTATCGATGCCACCGCCCCAATCATTTGCAATGATCCCAGCTTTGATATACCGGTGAATGCTCGAATAAGGCCATTCGCTTGCTTGGCTGACGTGGCCATGCTTTACCGGATTGTAATGCACGTAATCGACATGCCGTTCAAAATCCGCGTCATCGCGGATCAAATGCTCCCAATACCTGCGCTGCCAAATGCCGCGTTCTCCTTTGGAAATCCGGCTTGCGCTGCGGCGTTCGTTGATGGCGATACGACGCGAGAAACCGGATTTGATCAGCATCCACCGGGTGGCAAAATCCGCATCGTCCAGCGGTAAAGTCCATATCGCATGCAAATGATCCGGCAAAACGACGAAGGCATCAATGTGAAAGGGATGCCGCTGTTTTACCGTTTTGACAGCCTCGCGCAAAATTTCCACATGATCCGATAACAAGCGCAGGTGACGTTGCGCAAGATTTACCGTAAAGAAATAGCTTCCGCCTTTTACATCGGCACGCCTGTATCGCATGACTGATCATTTCCTTGTTTACGATATTAACGTTTGTCGTTTATGTTGGGGTTCGCGGGCTCACCCCAACCTACCGTGCTAACGTCCAAATTAGGCTTCCACCGGTAGAATGCACCAATTCTTTTCTCCAAGACATTTTTGGGCTGTTGCTTGAAATGTCCTAATATACGATTCCTCTTCGCTCAAGTCGACCAGAAACTTAATGGACGCTAGCCTGAAGGTAACTGTGTAGTCTCCAGAGGGCGAAATGTATGGTGGCCACACGCAATTGGAATAGTGATTGTCGTCACTCGATGTAATCAAAACGTGGCGATCGCCTTCGCCATGCTTAACGAAACGCCGAACCGAGAAAAATGCTGGACTTCGAGCAAGCTGCGCACCTAAAAAGTACGCCAGGGATGAGAAGGCGATTTTCGTGATGCCTCGTAGGAACTTTCGATTCTGTCCGAATGGAACATCGAAGCTGATTCTTGCGAGATTTCCGTCATGCGTGAATGTGGCACGAATATCACGCTTTGATCCCCTGTAGGGAGCTAAGCGCGATCCATCATGCGCCGTAACGGGCACCGGGTCCATATTGAAGGAAATCGCAGGGCCATCTTTCTCAATGGTGCCCACTACGTTTCCTCGACTGCGAACGGCCGGTGGGCGCCCTTTCTTTCTTGGTACGCCAGCCATAAACGCTCGAAAGTCGAATTCATCAATCACAGCGCTATCTAGGTCTGCAAGCCCGTTGTTGCACTTCCTACATACGACAGTACCCGGAAGAACGAAACCTGGCGGGCAACCAAGCGCTTCAGGGATGATGTGTTCCTCATCCTTTCCATCAGCATGCTGAAGGCACCAAATGCAAATATCAGAGGACATGGAGAGGCCTAACGTAGAGCTAACCGGACACCAGAATGCGCAGCATTTTGGTGGTCCGAGTTGAGCGCCATGTTAAATCCATGGCAGAGTTGCTCCGTCTGGAATAAGAAGGCGAATACTGTTGCCTTCAGTAATTGAAAAAGTTCTTGGAGCGAACAGTCGCGGGGTTATTGGAAAATATGACTCGTCTTTGCTGTGGTACAACAACAAAAGCACAAGCAGACCAGCAACAGAATCAAGAACATTTTTGAGACTTGCTCGATCAAAGTGCGTATGCCGCTGGTGTTTCACTTTGTTGTTACCCTGCCACCAGTCTGGTGGTGTTTTTGGTGTTGCCCAGTTTGCCCATGGGTGAAAGGATAAACCAAAACGAGGCATATCTACTTGCGCGCTGGGAAGCATAGGGAGCGCTTGAATGAGAACCTGTTGGTAGATGTTGATGCTTTCGGCTTTACGCTGTTTATCAATCGTGGCACAGATGGCCTTTGCAACAACATCGACCTCAGCAGCGGCGGTCATTAGCAATCTAGCCAATTCGATTGAATATACAGATTCATTGTTTTCTGAGAATTCAATCCATCGTGATAGCACCAGCAAGTCATCCTCAAGACATGAGAAATAATTCAAGTGCGGGGAAGCGGATTTGTGTTGAATGGCCACAGGAGTATTCCTCGGGCTTAACTAAAATTAGACGTCCGAAATGACGCAAGAGAATACGTCAAGAATAGAACTTACTTCGGAAATTAACATGCTACCCCCTTCCTATTCATGAAAATGCGTCAATTCATTTTTTAATATAGCATACTCTGTCGGTTTCGTAAGCCGGTGGAGAAGGCTATTCTCAACCATTCACCCCCAACTTCTGCATCAACTCCCTAACCCGCATCACCCGCTTATTCACATCCGCAATCTGCACCTGAATTTTCAAACGATCCGGGCCAGAGAGCGAATACTCACGGCTGCTTTGAATCAGTTTGATGATTTCCGCCGGATTCACCGGCGGATTGGGAATAAACTGGATCAGGATACTTTCCGCGCTGGCGTCGATGCGGGTAATGCCGAGCGGTTTAGCGGCGATGCGCAGGCGGTGGCAATCGAGTAATGCACGCGCTGGATTGGGCAGCAGGCCGAAGCGGTCGACCAGTTCACGTTGCATGTCGTCGAGTTGCTCGTCATCAATGCAATTGGCCATGCGCTTGTACAGCACCAACCGCTCGTGAATGTCGTGGCAATAATCTTCCGGCAGTAAAGCCGGGACATGAAGATTGATTTCGGTCGCAACGCCTAATGGGTGCTGCATATCCGGCTCGCGCCCTTCTTTCAGGGATTTGATGGCTGTATCCAGCATGGAATTGTACAAGCTGAAGCCGATTTCCTGCATCTCTCCACTTTGTGATTCACTCAAGACTGCACCGGCGCCGCGAATTTCCAGGTCATGCATGGCGAGATAAAAGCCTGAGCCGAGTTCTTCCATGGCTTGAATGGCTTCCAGGCGCTTTTTAGCGAGCGATCCGAGCGCTTCTTCGCCCGGTGTCAGCAGGTAAGCGTAAGCCTGGTGATGCGAGCGGCCCACCCGGCCGCGTAACTGATGCAATTGCGCCAGGCCAAACTTATGCGCATTGTTGATGATGATGGTGTTGGCGCTGGGGATATCAATGCCGGTTTCGATGATGGTGGTGCACAACAGGATATTAAAACGCTGCTGATAAAAATCCCGCATGACATGCTCCAGGTCGCGTTCCGGCATTTGTCCGTGAGCGACATTAATGCGCGCTTCGGGTAGCAGACCGGACAGTTTTTCGTACATGAGCTGAATCGTATTGACTTCGTTGTGCAGAAAATAGATTTGTCCGCCGCGTTTCAGTTCACGCAAGCAGGCTTCACGGATGATGCCCATGGAAAAACTGCTGACAAAGGTTTTGATGGCCAGGCGGCGTTGGGGGGCTGTGGCGATGATGGAAAAATCACGCAAGCCTTCCAGTGACATGGCCAATGTGCGCGGAATGGGCGTGGCGGTGAGCGTCAGCACGTCTACTTCCGCGCGCAATTTTTTAAGCTGTTCTTTCTGCCGCACGCCGAAACGGTGTTCTTCATCGATAATGACCAGGCCCAGATTCTTGAATTGAACATCTTTCTGCAACAATTTGTGCGTGCCGATAATAATGTCGATTTCCCCTTTGGCCAGGCCGGCTAACGCCAGAGTTTGTTCCTTGGCGGAACGGAAGCGCGACAGTTCGGCAATTTTGACCGGCCATTGATCGGCAATCAGGCCGAAGCGATCGGAGAAATTATGGAAATGCTGCTCAGCCAGCAGCGTGGTAGGCACCAGAACCGCGACCTGTTTGCCATCGGCTACCGCAATAAAAGCGGCGCGTAAGGCCACTTCGGTCTTGCCGAATCCGACATCGCCGCAAATCAGCCGGTCCATCGGCTTCCCGGAAGTTAAATCTTCAATCACAGCCTTGATGGCCGCAGCCTGATCCGCTGTTTCCTCAAAACCAAATCCTTCGGCAAAAGCATCGTAATCATGCGGCCTGAGACCAAACGCATGGCCTTCACGGGCTGCGCGCTGGGCATATAGATTAAGTAGCTCCGCCGCTGTGTCGCGCACCTGCTGCATGGCTTTGCGCTTGGCTTTGTCCCATTGGCTGCTGCCCAGCTTGTGCAATGGCGCGGATTCCGGCGCCGCGCCGCTGTATCGCCCAATCAGATAAAGCTGTGAAACGGGCACGTACAGTTTGTCGCCGCCTTCATATTCGAGTGACAAAAATTCACTCAACTCGCCAGGTTCACCTTCACCCGCATCCATGCTGACCAGACCCAGATAACGGCCGATGCCATGCTGTTCATGCACCACCGGATCACCCGGTTTGATTTCTGACAGATCACGCAGAATATTATCGGTCGATGTGGTCTTGCGCGATTCGCGTTCACGCCGTCCATACACATGCGTCGAATACAGTTCGCTCTCGGTGATGAAAGCAAGTTGTGCCTGTTCCAGTATAAAACCGGTGTGCAGGGGCGCAACGGTCAGCATAAAGGGTTGAGAGCTGTTCAGAAACAGTGCGTAATCCTGACAGCTATCCGGGTGCAGATCATACTGATTCAGGTACTCAGCGATCAATTCACGCCTTCCCATACTTTCCGCCAGCAACAGGATGCGTCCACCCGATTGGGTGAAACGAGTCACAAATGCAGTCAGTTTTTCCAGCGGATTTCCCGCGTGCCGGTTAACCTGGACAGAGGGCAACAGGCTGGTTGATTTTACCGCAGCCAGCTTGAGATCCTGCCCATTGGACAAGATTTCAATACGCGCATAGGGTTTTAACCTGCCAAAGAAGCTATCACTGGATAGGAATAACTCATGCGGCGGCAGCAAGGGTCGATCAATATCAGCGCGTAACAGTTGATAGCGGGATTGGGTATCGCGCCAGAATTCGTCAATGACGGGACGGACATCCTGATGCAGACAGAGCAGCGTATTTTCCGGCAAATAATCAAATAAGGTTGCAGTCTGTTCAAAGAACAGCGGCAGATAATATTCGATACCGGCGGGTGTCAGCCCTTTGCTGATATCTTTGTAGATTTGTTTTTTGGAGGGATCGCCCTCGAATTTCTCGCGGAAATTACCCCGGAAGCAGGTGCGTCCGGCTTCATCCAATGGAAATTCACGCGCAGGCAACAGGCGGATTTCGTTGACCGGATAAATGCTACGCTGGGTATCGACATCGAAGGTGCGGATGGTGTCTATTTCGTTGTCCAGCAAATCGATACGATAAGGCAGCGGACTGCCCATCGGAAACAAGTCGATCAGCCCTCCCCGCACGCTGTATTCTCCCGGTGAGAACACTTGTGTGACATGCGAATAGCCAGCCAGAGTCAGTTGGCTGCGCAATCCGGCCAGATCCAGCACAGAACCTTGTTTAAGGAAAAAAGTATGGGCGGCGAGATACTCGCGTGGCAGCATGCGATAGAGTGCCGTGGTCAATGGCACGATCAGCACATCGCAGGCGCCATTCATTAGCTGGTAGAGTGCGGCCAGCCGTTCTGAAACGAGATCATGGTGCGGTGAGAAAGTATCATAGGGAAGGGTTTCCCAATCCGGGAGCAGATGTGCTTTTAATTCAGGTGCAAAGTAAGGGATCTCTTCCAATAATCTTTGCGCATCCAGCGCATTGGCGGTGATGATAGTGACGGGTTTCGCCTGTTGGGCCAGTTGCGCGAGAAACAGCGAGTCGCTTGAGCCGTCAAAATCAGCGTAGCGTAACAGGGTGCCGGGTGTGGGTAGAATGTGTTGTTGCATTTTATAGTGTTAGTCTGGCAGTGCTAAAAAATGATTCGGTCAAAAGACTAACCCTAAGCTAAAAGCCGGATATTATAAGCCAGTTTTGTGCCATCTTCTGATCTGCCTCAGTCGCATTGGCGGCCAATTTTTTTTAAAACGTAAAAAGACCAATATCTGTCGTAGAATATAAATCCTTGATCAAGAAAGCAGCCTGTTTGCCGGATTAACCTGAGTGATTTCATGAAATCGAATATGTTACCGCTGGAGAGAAGATTTGTCCTGTTCATAGTCATGCTGATTGCAGTTGCCTGTTTCGCCGGACCGGCTTTTGCACAAGGTGTTTCTCCCGCATTACTGACTCTGGAGAATAAACAAAGAATTGAGCTGGCTGTCCGGCGATATGCCATCGATAAACCGTTTCTTATGGCAACAATCCACTGGCTCCGGGATCTTGCCAAGAACTCCAGGGAACCAGCGGTCATTGCTCAGCTTTCCCGCCTCGAATTTATGAATGCCCAACTCGAAATGGACAAGAACAGGCGTATTCAACTGTTTGAGAATTGTGTTGCAATCGCCGATCATGCGCTTGCGCTGGACGCGAATGATATCGGCGGTCTTTATTGGAAAGCCGCCGCAATGGGAAAACTGGCTAAAGATACCGGTATATTGAATGCGCTTAGAATGCTCCGGCCGATGGAGAAAATGTTATTGAGAGTGGTCGCGCTGGATGAAAAGTATGAGGATGCCGGCGGGCATAGGGCATTGGGCCGTATGTACTACAAACTGCCGGGATTCCCGATCAGTTTTGGCAGTAACCAGAAAGCGCTGACCCATCTTAAACGGGCGCATGAGCTCTTTCCAAACGATATCATTACGCGGGCTTTTTATGCTGAAGTGCTGTATGACGAAGGCAGGAAAGAAGAAGCCCGCAAACACGCGGATTTTGTGCTGGTAACACCGGTTGATGAAGAAGATGCGCTTGAGTTTGCTGAATATGCCGATATTGCATTGGATATTGTCAGAAAAACCGGTGGTTCAGAAATTAAATTGGGGAATTTCTAGTCATAGCGTGGTTTGGTACAAATACGATACGAATTATTTTCGGGTTTCTCATGATGA